>NC_008618.1:1800000-2089645 GCF_000010425.1 Bifidobacterium adolescentis ATCC 15703 | reverse complement strand
GGATAATCCTTTCTCGACAGACGTACCACTGATGTGCAACTGTATATTTGTACTCTCTTTTCCCCGAGTTATCCACCGGCGTGCGTGTTGAAAAGATTGAAATGTGAATAACATTGTTGTAGTTTGTGGATAACTTTTGTGGGGGAATTCGGCGGAATCGCAACGATTATGTGGATTGTTTTATGCGGGGAATCCCCATGAAAATGTGAAGAAAAATGGACGACGCGACAATCTGTTCAGGGGTCAGAGTAATTTAGTAGAGCTTGACTCATGAGGAGCCGTGCCTTGGCATGGCTAAAAACACCGGGAGCATTAATTATGAAGAGGACATTCCAGCCGAACAACCGCCGTCGCCACATGAAGCACGGTTTCCGTCAGCGCATGCGCACCCGCGCAGGCCGCGCTCTGATCAACCGTCGCCGCGCCAAGGGCCGCAAGTCCCTCGCTGCCTGATTTTTTAGTGGCATAGAGCGGTGGAACGGCTGAAAAGCCATCGCGATTTTGTTGCGGTGCTCAAACGCCGTCGTAGGGTATCGCGAGAAGACATCGTCGTGCATTATCTGATGCACGACGATGTCGTAACGGGCGATACAGCGACGGTGCAAGGCCGCCGTGTCGGCTTGGCCGTTTCCAAAGCTGTTGGCAACGCGGTCACGCGCAACGCCGTGAAAAGGCGTTTCCGTGTGCTTGCACGAAAGTACGAATCACTATTACCTGAATCCTGCGATATCGTGTTGCGTGCCAAGCCAAGTGCCGCACGTGCCGATTTCCTGTCGCTTGAGCAGCAGATGGCATCGTGTTTCGAAGCGGTGAAACGTAAAACCGCTTCCCGACAATGAGCAAGGGGCATCATCGCAATTGGATGGTGCGGCTCATCCGCTGGTATCAGAAACATATTTCCGCCCATACCGCACCTCGGTGCCGGTATTATCCCAGCTGCTCCAGTTATGCGATTCAGGCGATTGAACGATTTGGCTGCCTTAAAGGTGGCCTTCTTGCGTTATTACGCCTTCTTCGTTGCAACCAGTGGAACCGTGGAGGAATCGACGACGTTCCACAGCTCTATTCCTTGTTTTACAGATGTTCGTGGTCGAAGGCACATGAGGAGCCTCGTCTCACGCCTCTGGATGTAGATGAACCTATAGGCGATAAGGAGAATGGCCTGTAATGAATCAAGATCAATTCCTCCTCGATAGTGGTTTCTGGGGCTGGCTGTACAAGCTCCTGTACCCCGTCGAGTGGCTCATGACGCAGATTATGGCCGGATTCCACCGATTCATGGTGATGCTGGGCATGAACGAGATCGGTTTCTCGTGGGTCATGTCCATCGTGTTCCTGGTGATTGTGGTCCAGGCGTGCGTGTTCCCGCTGTTCTACAAGTCCATGAAGGGCATGCGCAAGATGCAGGCCCAGATGGCCGTTTTGCAGCCCAAGATGCAGCGCATCCAAAACAAGTACAAAGGCAAGAACGATCCCGCCAGCAAAGAGGCTTTGCAACGCGAGATGATGAAGCTCTACCAGGACAACGACGCGAACCCGATGGGCGGCTGCACGTCGATGCTGCCTATGTTCGTGCAGGGTCCTGTGTTCATGTGCATGTTCTACACCCTGTCGGCCATTCCATACATCGCCCGTGGCAAGTTCAGGAACGGTTCCGGCCTCGGCGCCTTCGACATCGCCACCGCCAAGCAGTTCACCTCCACCAACGTGTTCGGCGTGAACGTGGCCGAGAACTTCACCACCGCCGACATCCACGGCAAGATCATCATCGGCATCTTCGTGGCGTTGATGTGCTTCTGCCTGTGGCTCATGCAGTACAACAGCATGAAGCGCAACATGGCCCAGAGCGCTGCGAACAAGCAGACTGAAATGATGCAGAAGATGATGCTGTGGATGTTCCCGATCATGTACATCTTCTCCGGCGTCGCCATGCCGTTCGCAGTGCTGGTGTACTGGTTGACCAACAACATCTGCAACCTGCTGCGTTCCGTCTGGCAGATCCACGTCTTCCCGACTCCGGGATCCCCGGCCGCCGAAGCGAAGGAAAAGCGCGACCACGCCCACGAGAACGCCCGCCGCGCCAAGGCCGGTCTGCCGTCCCTCGAAGAGGAGGAGCTGCAGAAAGCCAAGAAGGCCGCGGAGGCGAAGGAAAAGAACGGCTTCCAGCGTCAGCAGCCAAGCCGCAAAAAGAAGAAGAAGAAATAACATCAAGTGTGTGTCCTGTGTTTCACGTGAAACGCAGGACACACCGCTTTTGTATCGGGCGAATCGCCCATATGATACAACCCAATCAGTAGACTTTCAGTAGACTTTCAGTAGACTTGAAATAATACGAACCCCGCTCAAAGGAGTAAAACACCATGGCGCAGGATGCTGAGAAAACCATCGATCAGCTCAATGACGAAGCTGACATCGCTGCCGATTACCTTGAAGGATTGCTTGACATCGTCGACTACGAGGGCGATATCGAAATGGGCGTGCGCAACAACCGTCCGACCGTGCAGATCGTTGCCGACGACGACACCGACATCAAACATCTGATCGGACGCAACGGCGAAGTCGTGGACGCCCTGCAGCAGCTCACCCGACTCGCCGTACAACAGAAGACCGGCGAGCGGTCCCACCTCATCGTGGACGTGGACGGCTATCTGAAGCGCAAGCGCCAGCGCCTGCACGACCTTGCGCTGGATGCCATCGACGAGGCGCGCGAGACTGGCGAGCCGGTGGACCTGAAGCCGATGAACTCCTTCGAACGCAAGATCATCCATGATGTGGTGCGCGAGGAAGGCATGAAGTCTCGGTCCCATGGCGAAGAACCGCATCGTTACGTCACGGTGTACGTCAAGGCTTCCGCAGCCGATGACGCCGACGAGATCGACGAAGCCTGAAATAGTTTCACGTGAAACATGAAGCGTCGCGAGTTTCTCGCGGCGCTTTTTGATGCCTGTAGATTAGGATGGTGTGCATGAGTGATGTGAATGACGAATTGGATGGGTCGCCGATTCTTGAGGAAGTGCTTGGCGATGCATTGGGCAAGTTGAAGGTGTTTCACGTGAAACTTGCTGCGGAAGGAGAGCCGCGCGGGCTGATAGGGCCACGCGATGTCGGTATTATTTGGGAACGGCATATTCTGAACTCCGCGGCCATCGTACCGTTCATCCGTGAAGCAACGGCCAAGAGGCAATTCAAGACGGTGGCGGATATCGGCAGTGGTGGAGGATTCCCCGGTATCGTGGCGGCCGCCTGCCTGCCGGACCACCAGTTCACTTTGGTGGAACCGATGGAACGCCGTATCGAATGGCTTCATGAGTGCGTTGACGAAATGGGATTGGACAATGTCTCGATAGTGCGCTCCCGAGCCAACGCCGTAATCGAAGCCGTCCGCGGTTCGAACGGTGGCCGGAAGGGCAGGGGAGAGGATGCCGTCGATCTCGACGGAAATCCCATCCCGGTCAGGCATCCGTTTGCCGTGGTGACCTGCCGTGCGGTCGCGCCGATGACCAAACTATCCGGATGGACGCTGCCGTTGCTGGACAAAGGCGGACGGCTGGTTGCCCTGAAAGGACGATCCGCGCAGGAGGAAATCGTCAAGGCCACCAAAGAGATCTCCAAAAACGGCGGTATCCATCCCCGCGTGGTGGAGGCCGAGGTCGGTCCGGGTCTGGAACCGACGCATGTGCTGATGGTGGACGAGCGATAAGTTATCCACAAAATCGCGTGAGTTATCCACAGTATCCACAATCGCGGAAATGTGTTACGAAGCATCTTGAAGAAGCTTGGAATTGCAACGATTGTTCTGTGGATAACTTTTGGGTGGTCGGATGAGTTATCCACCAACTATCCACCGTTGTTCACAATGGTGCACATGGCCGTGAACAGGTGAAAATCTGTCCACCCAAATGATGAAACTTGATTGTTGAATATGTATAGGAAGGCTAGTTCATGACTGGACCTGAAGAACCAGACAATTTGACGTCGATGGAATCCGCCACGGAAACCATCAAGCGAATCTTCGAAGGCTCGACATCCCCCGTAGGCGCGCAAATCGCTGATGAATCGACGCGATACAAGGCATTGGAGCATGCGGTCTGCCCGAAGCCGGCCCAAACGCGCCTGATCGCAGTCGCCAACCAGAAAGGTGGCGTCGGCAAAACCACATCCGCGGTGAACCTGTCCGCGGCCTTGGCCCGTTTCGGATGCAAGGTCCTGCTTATTGATATGGATCCGCAGGGCAACGCCTCCACGGCATTGGGTGCCCCGCACGCCTCCGGTCAGCCTTCGGTGTATGACGTCATCGAAGGACGCAAGCGCATCGCGGAAGTCAAGTGCACGTGCCCTGATTTCGACAACCTCGACGTGGTCCCCGCATCCATCGATTTGAGTGGCGCCGAACTTGAGGTCGCCGACATGGCGGATCGCAACTCGCTGCTGAAGAACGCGGTGGACGAGTTCCTCGCCACCAGCGAAGAGCATTACGATTACGTGATCATCGACTGCCCGCCGAGCCTGGGTCTGCTGGTGATCAACGCCATGTGCGCCGTGCACGAAATGCTGATTCCGATTCAGGCCGAGTATTACGCCTTGGAAGGTTTGGGCCAGCTCATCAACACCATCGGACTGGTGCAGGAACATTACAATCCGTCGCTGCTGGTCTCCACGATGCTCATCACCATGTACGACAAGCGCACGCTGCTGAGCCGCGAAGTGCATGGGGAAGTGAAGAAGCACTATCCGACAATCGTGCTCGACACCACCATTCCGCGCACGGTGAAGATTTCCGAAGCGCCAAGCTTCAACCAAAGCGTGATCGCATACGACCCCAAGGGCATGGGTGCGATCGCGTACTGCGAAGCCGCGCTGGAACTTTCGCGTCGTTCCGATACGGTGCTGCAGGCAATCGATGCAAGAAGGAATGAGAACTGATCATGGCAACTAAGTCGCGTTTGGGTAAAGGTCTTGGCGCACTGTTTCCTTCTCTTCCGGGGGAGCCGCAGCATCAGGAGCATGCGGCGCCTGCCGCTGCCGCCAAAGAAGTCAAGGCTTCCAAGACTGATGAGCATGTGGAATCCAAGAGCGCGTCCGCTACCGCACAGGCATCGGTGAACGCCGTGCAGGGGATGAAGCATGCTGTTTCACGTGAAACAACCAAGAAAAACCAGCATCGTCGTGCCAGCATGCCGTCGATTTCGTTGAACGAAAGCGCGCATCCCGCGGACATGTTCTTCGGCTCCACCGCTCAGCCAGCTTCCGAACAGGGCGAGCAGCAGGGGAGTGTTTCACGTGAAACCACGCCGACCGAACATAAGAAGGATGAACCGGAACTGCTTCCCGTGCAGGGTGGATATCTGGTTGAACTGCGTTTGAGCGACGTCGGTCCCAATCTGCATCAGCCACGTACCATTTTCGATGAAGACGACCTGCGCGAGCTAGCCGAATCCATCAAGGAAGTCGGCGTACTGCAGCCAATCGTCGTACGCAAGCGTCCGCAATCGCAAATCGAAGCCGCCCGCAGGGAAGCCACAGCCAAACCGGCCGAACCGCACAACATGTTCGACGGGCGCATGGATAGCATGTACGAGCTCATCATGGGCGAACGTCGTTGGCGCGCATCGCAGATCGCCGGCCTGAAAACGATTCCGGCCATCGTCAAAACCACCGCCGATGACGATATGCTACGTGACGCACTGCTGGAAAACCTGCATCGCGTCGCGCTGAATCCACTGGAAGAGGCGGCTGCCTACCAGCAAATGATCGACGATTTCGGCCTGACGCAGGCCCAACTGTCCAAGTCGGTGTCGAAATCCCGTCCGCAAATCGCCAACACCTTGCGATTGCTCAACCTGCCGGCCGCCGTGCAGAAGAAGGTCGCATCCGGACTGCTGTCCGCGGGCCACGCGCGTGCGCTGCTGGGACTGCCGACGGAAGCGGATATGGAACAGCTGGCCACGCGCATCATCGCCGAGGGGTTGTCCGTACGCAGCACCGAGGAAATCGTGTCGATGAAGGCCGCCGAAAGCGACCAGCCCAAGAAGCCGAAGGCCAGCAAGCTCAATCCGTGGGCTGGTACCCCCGTTCAGGTTGGTCTGGAGCAGCGTTTCGGCACCAAGGTCTCCATCAAGGGATCGAAGAAGCACGGGCGAATCGAAATCGTGTTCAAATCGGAAGACGATATGGAACGCATCGTCGACCTGCTTATGCAGCAGCAGAGCTGAACGAACCGAGCCAATCGAGCTCGGCGAGCGATAATGATTTGAACGATTTGAGCCTTACTTGAGCGAATCGAGATAAGCCTGCGCATCCAGCGCGGCGCGGCACCCCATGCCCGCCGCGCTGATGGCCTGCCGATAGACGCTATCCATGCAGTCTCCCGCGGCGAAAACGCCGGGTTCGCTGGTACGCGTGCTGGCGCCATCGACCGTGATATAACCGGCTGAATCGACGTCTACAAGCCCGTTAAGAAAAGCAGTGGCAGGAGTGTGCCCAATCGCCATGAAAACGCCGTTAGCGGGGATTACAGAGGTCTTTTCGGTGGCGGTGTTGCGCACCTCCACCTTCTGCACGCCGTTCTCGTCGCCGCGAATCTCCTGCACCACAGCGTCAAGCATGAAATCGATTTTCGGATTGCGTTGCGCACGCTCCACCATGATGCGGGAAGCACGGAACGTGGAACGCCTATGAATAAGGGTGACGGACGAGCCGAAACGGGACAGGAAATCAGCTTCTTCGAAAGCGCTGTCGCCGCCGCCGACCACCACAATCGGCTTGTTGCGGAAGAAGAAACCATCGCAGGTGGCGCAGTAGGATACACCTTTGCCTGCGTATTCCGTCTCGCCTGGCACGCCCAGCTTACGATAGTTTGAGCCTGTTGCGATGACCAGCGCGCGTGCGTCGTACACGTCGCCGTCGTCAAGGGTGACGGTTTTGATGCCGGAATCGGCATTCGAAGCAACCGAAACAACATCGTCCCAAACGATATGCGTGCCGAACCGTTCCGCCTGCTTGCGCATATTGTCCATCAGATCCGGACCCATGATGCCATCGGGAAAGCCTGGGAAATTCTCCACTTCGGTGGTGTTGACCAACTGGCCGCCGGGCGTCAGCGCGCCGGCGACGACCAGCGGCTCGAAGCCGGCGCGGCCAAGATAGATCGCGGCAGTATAGCCAGCCGGGCCGGAACCGATAATCACCACATCACGCATATCACTCATGGTTGCTACTGTAATGCAGTTTCCACGACGGTTGCGGGCGGTTTTGCAGATGGCGTTCAAAAAAGCGTTCAAAAAGGCGTTCAAAAAAGTCAGCTATCCGTCACGTTGTTTCACGTGAAACAAAAAGAGGGTGTGCGGAACAATCCGCACACCCTCCTTGTCTGCCGATGCGTCAGAAAATCTGCACCGAATCGATGTACAGCTGGTTGCCGGGAAGGCTGTCGAACGGCACCCACAAGAGGATGTCCTGGGTCTCCACGGCCTTGTTGAACTTGATTTCGGTGGTGCCGCTGGCGTCGAACTCGAACTGGGCGACCTGTTCACCCTGGTTCGGGCTGGACTTGGCGTTCACGCGAATGTAGCCCTGGCCACCGGAAGAACGGATCTTGATGACCATGCGATACGCTTTCTGGGGCTGGCTGAGGTGGAGGTAATAACCGTAACCCTGTTGTCCGTCCGGATTGGACAGGAACTGGCGGTTGTCGATCTCATACGGAGTCGTGTTCTCTGGCATCTTCGGTTCCGGAACCTTCCGCACCTTCTTATCCGAAGTCACCACCTTGTCGACGTCCTTCTTGGCGGAATGGCTCTTCTTCGTGGTTTTCTTCGGCTTGCTGGAATCGGAGCTGCCGTTGTCGGAGCTGTTGGCATCGTTGGAATCGTTGTTTGCATCGCTGGCGGAGCTGCTGCCATTGCCGGAATCGCCATTATTGCCGAAAGGCACGTCGTCAAGGTTCATTTCCGGCCACGGATTGTTGGAATTCGTATTGGTGATGCCGTCATCGGGCTTCTTGGTCAAACCATGAATGGCGAATCCCAATGCGACGGCCACCACAATGAACGCGACCACAATGGCCACGACCTTGGTGGTGAGCTTGCCGAACAATTTGGCATTGGCGACCTCGGCCGGACTGGAGGAAGAGGCTTTAGGGGCAAAGCTCGGCGGCACCGCAACGGGGGCTCCGTTTTCGTTCTGATATGCCGCGTCGATCGCTTCCTGCTCCGCCTTCAACGCGCGTGCGGATTCCTCGCCCGGCTCGATGACCCGTCCGTCAGGTCCGATCACCGGAATGCGACCGGTCTTCTCCAATTGCGAATCGTCCGTATGATAATCGCCCTGCGGCGACGGCGTGGAAACACGGATGGGGAAGGAGAACGGCGAATCCACATCTTCGGAGGATCCGTCGAGGTCCTCTTCGCTGAGTAGTTCGCGGCTGTTGTTCCACAGCGATTTCACGGCACCGCCGGTCGCGGCCATACCCTTGGCCAAGGCTTCCTTGCTGTCGGAGAAATCAGTGTGTGGTTCAGGCGCTTCGAACGTCATTTCCGGAATGCTTCCGGTTTCAGCCAGCGTATCGGGCAAGGCGATGGCATCCTGCTCGAGAATCTGCAGCAGGGGCACGTTCACAATCGAGCATTCCGAATCCGCGGACGGTAACGCAATATCGGGGCCGTTAAGCTTCACCAGCGGCTCGTAGTCGCCCAGCAACGCCTCCAATTCGGCGATGGTGGCCATCGGAACGGTCGGGAAACCGTCCTTCTCCTTGAGATCCAGACCACGCTTGCAAATCACGCGGAACTCCATCGGCACGTTCGGTGAAATCGCGTCAAGATGGTAGTTCGTGGACAGCGTCGACGGCGTGCGCGTCAGCAGGGAATACAGCAGGGAAGCGACCTGGCGAATCGCAAGCTGCTCCTGGTTTTCCACGGATTGCACGCGCGAAGTATCGGCCAGCATGATGCTTACCGGCGCGTCGGCGATTTCAATGCCGTTGCGGGTCAATCGCACGGTGTCCGTGCTGATCGAGAAATGCGTGAGATTGTCTTTCTGCAACACGTGCAGGGCTTCGACGACCTCACCAAGAATGGAACGGATCGCGGTGAAGCTCAGCGGCTTGCTGGACTGCGTGAGATACTCGCTCAACGACATGCCGGCATCGAGCTGCGTGATCACCAACGCCACCTCGCCCACGTGCTGAAGCTGCAGCACCTGCGTGAAATGGGCGTCGTGGGAAATCGCCAGCATGGAGGCCGTCGCATTGACGTCCTGCAAAGCCTTGCGGTTGTTGACGATAAAAAGCTGGCAATCCCGGGCAAGCACGTGATCGCTTGCCTTCCAAACCTGCAAGCCGGTTTCCTCGCGCAATGGCGAAACCAGCACATAGCGGTTGCTGATGGTATCTCCCAGTTGAGGTTTCATGGTTTCCTTCAACTCTGTAACGATTGTTCTACCTACGCTGTTATTCTTGGTCGCCGTTTTCGGCGGTACTTTGCTCAAGTTTACCGTTGGGGCTGGCCGTTCCGCCAGACTTAGGCTTGTTGCCAAGCCCTGGTATGCGGGCGGCGAGCATGCCCACGACCGAAGTGAGCTCCTCGGCACGCAGCGCCCACAGGCACGCCAGATAGACGATGGCGATGACGATGGTGAGCAGTATCGCGGACAGAACCGCCTGACCCCAGTTCATAGTGCCGTCGTCGGGGCCGATATGCGCTCCGACCAGCCGGTAGACGCCGTTGCGGCACAGCAGGCCAATCACGCAGGCGGCTATCGTGGCCACCAGCGCCTTCGCATAGGCGGTGATGATGCGCTTGTCGTCCACATCGCCGTCGAAACGGGAGCGGAGCATGTGCGTAAGCAGCGGATACGGCAGGATGAAGCTCACCGAAATCGCCAATCCGATGACGGTGATCCACTGCGTGGGCGGCAGAATGAACGTCGACGCGATGATGACGCCACCCTGGATGGTCATGGTGATCGCCATGAAAATAAACGGATGCTTGCCGTCTTCGAACGCGTAGAACGTGCGTTGGATGACCAGATACGAGCTGGAAAGCGGCAGGCCGATGCCCAAAGCGGCGAGCGGCGTGCTGATGAGCAGCGCCTCACGCACGCTGATGGACGGCAGCAGTGCGAGGATGATCGGCAACGGAAGCACGATGAACGCCGCTGCGAAGAAGCACATGATGAGATTGAGATTACGCAGGGCCGAGCTCAGATCCTTGCGCGCCTCGTCGATATTGCGGTCCGCGATGGCTTTCGATATTTTCGGGAAGATCGCAGTGGCGATGGACACGGCGATCAGCGAATACGGCAGCATGTAGATGGTGTACGCATTCTGATACGAGGCGTTGCCGGCCACGTCCAACTGGCTCATATGCAGCTGTTCCGAAGCCTTGAACGGCGCGCTGGTGGCCACGCGGGTGACGATGATGTTGACGATCTGATCGACGCCGACGATGCCGAGGCTCCACGCGGCGACCGGTCCCATCGAACGCAGTCCGATGCCGTGAACGCCGAATTTCGGACGGTATTTCAGGCCGATTCTCGTCAAAGGAATGAACAGCACCAGCGCCTGGAACGCCACGCCAAGCGTCCAAGTGCCGGCGGTCAGCGCGATTTTCGTCGGCGTCCAGAAGTCCAGCGGACGTTCCGTGGCCCTGCCGAACATCGCGATGAACGCGCCGAAACCGATGCAGCTGATGATGTTCGCGCCGACCGAGCTCCACGCATACGTGACGAAATGGTCCTTCGCCGCGAGAATCTGCCCGATCACCGTATACAGGCCGTAGAAGAAGATCTGGGGCATGCACCACAAGGTGAAGGAGGTGGCGAGGGCCATGGTTTCGGCGCTGCCGTTGACATACAGTTTGGTCAACAACGGCGTGGCAACGGCCATGAGCAGCGTCACACCCAACAACAGGGTGATGGCAAGGGTGATGAGCTTGTTGAGCTTGGTTTCGGCGTCCTTCGATTTCAGCGTGCGCACGATCTGCGGCACAAGCACCGCGTTGAAGATGCCGCCGGAAACCAGCGTGTAGATGACCTGCGGAATCATCGAACCGGCCTGGTAGGCGTTGGCGGCATAGCCGGTGGTGCCCAAGGCCCAGGCAAGCAGGATGGTGCGGATTTGGCCGGTCACGCGCGAAGCGGCGGTACCGGAGGCCATGATCAGTGAGTTACGGCCAACGGAAGAACTCATTCGTCGGGATCCTTCTTACGGTTGAATTGACGCCACAGTCCCACAGCGCCCAAGAGCACGGCGAAGCCGATGATGACGAAACCGCTCTTGTCGCTGATCTGCAGCGCGCTGGTGATGTGGGTGACCTGCGTGGCTCCAAACGCTGCACCATTCCTGTCGAACAGGCTGATGGTGGCGTTGGCGGTGCCGGACGTGGACACACGGATGGTGAACGCCACCTGTGCCTCGCCGTGGGGCGGCACCTGCACGGTGTCGAATCGGGACGTGACGATCTGCATGGAATCGGTCAGCGACGAGACCTTCACCTTCACCGGGTACGGGTGGCTGTTGCTGATGGTCACCGGCATTTTCGCGGTTTCGCTGACCACATTCACGCTTTCCGTCGGCGTGATCGCCACACCGTTGATCAGCAGGGCCGCGAGCTGGTTCGCGCCTTCCGCCATCGTGCTTCTGGAAGGGCTTTCGCCGCCCAACGCGTGCAGGGCCATGATGGTGTGGGCGTTCGTCAGCTGCCTGCTCCAGGTGTTGACGTCGGATTCGTCTTTTCCGTTCGGCTTGACGAGGATCGACGTATTGAAACGTTTGATGTTGCTCGATGAGTTCGCCAGCGCGCTCAGAGTCTGCTGGACGTCGCTGCGCATGCTATCGGTAAGGCCGTCCGTTTGGGGAAGGTCGGTTGACATGCTGGCCGCATCTTCGGAGATGTCGGCATCCTTCAACGTGGCGAGATCGGTGAGGTTCAGCCACGGCGACTGCTCGATGTCGCTCATCAGCGCGTCCACAACACTGGGGTCGGAATCCTCGTTCAGACAGACCAGCAGGTTGCGTTCCGCATAAGGCTGTTCCATCTGGTAGAACGCGCTTTGCGCGACGAATCGCGCCAATCTGCCGGCCGTGGTTCCCTCGCTGTCGGCGTTGGCATCGTCACTGGTCGCCTTGCCTTGGGCCAGGCCGGAAAGCACATTCTGCGCGGAAAGCACGGTGATGTCCCCGACATCGGTGGAGACCACCGTCTTGCCGGTACGTACGGTATCCGCATCGTCCTCTTCGAAGTCATGCGTGGCGATGACGGTGCCGTACCCCTGCTGGCGGGCCTTCGTCAACGCTTGTAGGGTCCAATTGCCGTTGCCCTGCCACGCGTATGCGGTGATGTCCGCGTTGCTGTCACCCAATGCCGATTGATAGGTTTTCCGGGCTTTGGCTGCGGACCATTGACGGTCGTTGATACCGGCTGCGCTGTAGGCCGGAGCGTTGTTCATGGCGCTGTAGGCGGTCATGTCGAACAATGCGGGCTGGGTGATGCCGTCGACCCGCGTTGGCATCGCCATCGCCTGCAGGTAGGTCGGATCTCCTACGACCTGCAGCATGTCGTGCTTGGCGAAGGTCTGCTGCAACGATTTGAGCCGTGCGTCGTCATCCTTGCTGGGCATGGCGATTTTCGCCAGTTTCGAGGAGGAAATACCCCCTTCATCGACCAGCTGTCCAAGCAGCTTGCTGTCGGTGGTCCACCCGTTGGCGGCCAGCGGCTGGGCGACGGTGATGTGCAGCGCCGGCGTGCTGGGCGTGTGGAGTCCCGCGCCGGTGCGCGTCACGAACGTATGCGATTGAGCAAGGGGGGTTCCGTTGGCGGAATAGCTCAGCAGCACCGGCTTCGGCCCCCAAGAGTTGATGGCCGCGAGCGATTCCTGATGGGCGTCCGCGTCGATGCTCACGTTGGCGCTGGCTCCCGGCTGCAACGCGGGCACATCGGCCTGTCCCACGGATTGCGGGGTGGGGATTCGCCCGTTGCCTTCAGACCAATCCTGGATGTCGTTGCGCGAAACGAACGTGTAGAAGGCGTTCATGGCCAGCGTCAGCGTTCCCGCGGGAATCTCCTGTCCGGTCGTGTTGGTCACCGTGGCGTTCAGATGGTATCCGGAGGTGTCCGTCAATACGGCCGTGGAAGAGTTGATGGACAACATACCGTCCGTCGACTCCGCCGATGTGGTCGATTCCATGGCCCTTGCCGATGGCGTGGGTGCGTATAACAACATCAACGCCATGGTCAATACCATGGCGAGGATGGATGATAACGCGCGAAGGCCACGCGAAACGTGCCGTTGTGCGGATTGATTCACTATTACGCCTGTCTGTTGAGTTTCCTTGCGTACAACCATGCTATCTTCCGTTCGTTCGGATAGCTCAGCACATCGTCCAAATCAGCAAAATCCACCCAAATGGCGTCTTCGGCCTCATGGTCGGGATCGCCTTCGACGGTCAGCTCGCCGCCGATCTGCCGCAACGCGAAGTGGTGCACCAGCTTGTGCACGCGTTGGCTGGTACCGGTGAACCAATAGTCGATGGTGGCGATGGAATCGACCACCTCGCCCAGAATGCCGGTTTCCTCATGCACTTCGCGCACGGCCGTCTGCTGCGGCGTTTCGCCTTTTTCGATATGTCCCTTCGGCAGGCACCATTCCAAATGCCCGCTGCGTGAATGACGTGCGATGATCGCCACGCGACCCTTGTCGTCGAACACCAGCCCGCCCGCCGAATACTCGCGCACCACCGGCAGCTCCTGCGCGTCAAGCGATGCGAACGTGGTCGGACCATCCGCGGTGCGCCGGCGCGGCATCATCGCCGGCGTAGGCGCGCTCGGCGTGATGATCGTGCGCTGCTGCAATTGCTGTAGTTGTTGCAGCTGCTGCAGCGAAACCGACTGCGATGTGTACAGCAGTTCGTCCGGTTCCAGCGGATTTTGGGCATGGTCGTCCGCAGCATGGGCAAGCATGCGTGCAAGGTCTGCGGGCGTAATCATGATTCCAACCATACTCAATTCTGTGTGCAGGTGGGGTAACGGTATGCTGGTAAACGGAAAACTTGTGGTGCTGAAAGGTATGGCGTGAACTTCGAAGTGTGGCCAGAGGCCATTGAATTAGGACGTATGTTTGCTGCGGAAGGCTACGAACTGGCACTGGTCGGGGGTCCTGTCCGCGACCTGCTGCTGCATCGCAAATCGCATGATTTGGATTTCTGCACATCGGCGCGTCCCGAGCAGTTTGAGCATATTCTGCGCCGTTTTGGGCATGATGGCTTCTGGGATATGGGCCGCAAATTCGGCACGCTCGGCGCGATGCGCAGGCGTGAGGACGGCACCGAGGTGAAAGTGGAGGTGACCACCTACCGTTCCGACACGTACGACCCCGACTCGCGCAAGCCGGAAGTCAATTACGGCGACACGCTGGAAGGCGATCTTTCCCGCCGCGATTTCACCGTCAACGCGATGGCGTTGCGTGTTCCGGAACTCGAATTCGTCGATCCGTTCGGCGGTGCGAACGATTTGGCCAAAGGCGTGCTGCGTACCCCCGTCGATCCGCGGCAGTCGTTCGACGACGATCCGTTGCGCATGATGCGCGCCGTGCGTTTCGTGGCGCAGCTCGGCTTCCGCATCGAGCCGGAAACCGCCGAAGCGCTGTCCGACATGGTCGATCGCATCGAAATCGTCTCCGCCGAACGTGTGCGCGACGAACTGGTCAAGCTGCTGCTGTCCGATCGCCCGCGCGCCGGCATCGAAGCGTTGGTCGATTCCGGTCTTGCCGACATCGTGCTGCCGGAAATTCCCGCGCTGCAGCTGGAAATCGACGAGCACCATCGCCATAAGGACGTGTTCGAACACACCATGATCGTCATCGAACGCGCCGTCGCCCTCGAAACCGGTTCCGACGGTCCGGTGCCGGCCCCGGACCTGACGCTGCGTCTGGCGGCTCTGCTGCACGACATCGGCAAGCCGAAGACCCGTCGTTTCGAAGCGGGCGGCAAGGTGAGCTTCCACCGTCATGACGCCGTCGGCGCGAAGATGACGCGCAAGCGTTTGAAGGCACTGCATTTCGACCACCACATGGTCGAGGACGTCAGCGAGCTGGTCAACCTGCATCTGCGCTTCCACGGCTACGTGGAGGAGCCGTGGACGGATTCCGCGGTCCGCCGCTACGTCAAGGACGCTGGCCCGCTGTACGAGCGTCTGAACCGCCTTACGCGCGCCGACACGACCACACAGAACAAGCGCAAGGCCATGATGTTCTCGGCGGC
This sequence comes from Bifidobacterium adolescentis ATCC 15703, assembly GCF_000010425.1. NCBI lineage: Bacteria > Bacillati > Actinomycetota > Actinomycetes > Bifidobacteriales > Bifidobacteriaceae > Bifidobacterium > Bifidobacterium adolescentis. The sequence goes on along the minus strand of NC_008618.1, from coordinate 2,074,389 downwards.
CATGGACGAGATGGAACAGCGTGTACGCGACCTGAAAGAAAAGGAAGACTTCGACGCGATCCGTCCTGACCTCAACGGCGACGAGATCATGCAGCTGCTAAGCATCGAACCAGGCCCGATGGTCGGCAAGGCGTACAAGCACATGCTGGAATACCGCCTCGATAACGGTCCGGTGGAGCGTGACGTGGCCGTTGCCGAGCTGGAACGCTGGTACAAGGAGCAGGGCGAATAGCGATTGACATGCGGTGGTTTCGCCGCATGCATGGAACAGCTCGAATACGAAAACCCGCGTTCCCGATTGGGGGAGCGCGGGTTTTTCATATTGCCTATATCGATTTCGATTGGCGGTCAGCTTTGCGGATTCACCGCATCATGCTCGGGCGCCTTGGGCAGGTCGGTCATCTTGTCCACCGCGACGCAGCCCTGGATGCCGGTGATCGCCTTGCCTGCGGCGGGAACCTTCTTCGTATCCTGCAGATTGTCGAACGTGGCGCCCACGATGACGTCGATCAGCTGGTCCTGACGGTCGTCCATAACCAGCATGGCATCGGTGAAATTGCTTGCCACGGTGTACGCCTGATTCACGCCGTTCTTGCCGAAGACGATCATCGTGCGATCCACCTTCTTGGTGTAGTTGCCCGGCGTCTGGGGGTTGAACTCGCGGTTCTGCAACGCGTCGCTCACCGCCTTGGCGAAGCCGGAGAACTTCGTGCCGTTGAGCACACGCAGCGTGATGTTGCGATTCTCCACATACTTGGCCTTGTTGCCGTCGGCTTCCTTGATGGGGCACGGTGCCTGCTGGCCGTAGTTCGGCTGTACGGCGGCCGACTTGACGTTGCCCAGGCCTCCGACATGGAAAAAGAACAGCAGGGACACCACCATGGCGACCACCATGACGGCTCCGACGATGCTGAACACCGTCTTCTGACGGCGGCGAATGTACTCTTTGCGCGCGGCGCGCTCGTCGTTAGCCTGGGTCATTTACGAATTCCTTTTGAACAAACCAATTGCCATCAACTTTACTGTCATGCGGTGATATGTGTCATGCGGTGATATGCACAATCGGTCGGGCTGGGGCGTTCGTGGCGATGATGCGATCGACGCAACGGCTGTCCTGCCATGCCCGCTGCACGGCGTCCGCCGCATCCTCCGTCGGCACGAACGCGATGACGGACGGGCCGGAACCGGAGACGAACGCCTGGCTGGCTCCCGCACGCAAGGCTTCCTCGATCGCCTGTCCGCTACGCGGATGCAGGGAGACCGCCGCCTTCTGCAGGTGGTTCTCATCGCCATCGCCGGCACCGATCTGATCGAATGTGGCATACACTTCCGGCGTGCGCAGTTCCGCACGGTATGCGCCGACCAGCAGATGGCCGGTAAACCCACGTTCCGTAAGATCGCGTACGATATCGCCATCGTCATCAAGCTGTTCGATGCGTTCGCCGAAACCGGTGCCGCGCGCGTAACCGCCGGTCAGACAGAACGGCATGTCCGCGCCCAGCGTGGCCGCGACTTCCTGCAGGCGTTCGATCGGCCAATCGAGATCCCACAACGTGTTCAATGCCAGAATCGTCGCCGCCGCATCGGCGGAACCGCCGGCCATGCCCGCGCCGACGGGGATGCGCTTGTCGATGTTCAACGCCACGTCCGGCTCATGGCTGCTCGCTTCGGCCATGGCGAACAATGCCAGCACGGCGTGGTTGCGGCGCATATCGCTGCCGGAAGAGGCCAGGTCGCCCAGATACGCGCCCTCGAGATTCAGCGAGAAGCCGCTTCCCGGCGCTTTGCGCGTGGCGGTGACGGTGTCGTATACGCCGACCGCGCAATAGATGGTGTCGAGTTCATGACGGCCGCCCCATTCGGCATGCGACGGGCCCACATGCAGGGTCAGATTCGTTTTCGCCGGGCAGTCCACGCTCACGGCGTTGATGGTGGCCGTTCCGATGGCGGGCGAATCAATGGTGCTCATGACGCGAACACCTCATCCAACGCGCGTGCCAACGCCACGAATTCGTCGATGGTGAGCGTCTCGCCACGACGGGTCGGGTCGATGCCGGCCTTCTCGAACGCTTCGGACGGCACGATTTTCTTCAATGCGGCGTGCAGGGTCTTGCGGCGCTGCCCGAAAGCCGCGTCGATCAAACGGAACACGGTTTCGCGATCCACCACGGAACCGTCCGCATTGTCCGCGGCGGGGGTGTGACCGCCCGGGTAGCGCTTGAACAGCACCAGCGCGGAATCGACGTTCGGGGCCGGCCAGAACACGTTGCGGCCGATGACGCCCACGCGTTCCGCGGTGCCGTACCATGCGAGCTTCACGCTCGGCGTGCCGTAGATCTTCGAACCGGGCTTCTCGCTCAAACGGTCCGCCACTTCCTTCTGCACCATCACCAGGAAGGTGCCCAGATTGTCGAAACGTTCCAACAGGGTGAGCAGAATCGGCGTGGCCACGTTGTACGGCAGATTGGCCACCAGCGTGAAGGAATCGTCATCCTTGAAATCGGGCAGATTCTCCGGATTGACGGTAAGTGCGTCGCGGTTGACCACACGGAAGCGGTCCACGGCGTCCGGCATGAATTCGGCGATGGTTTTCGGCAGGCGTTCGGCGACCGGCGGGTCGATTTCCACAGCCGTCATCGTGGCGCCGGTTTCCAGAATCGCCAGCGTCAGCGAACCCAGTCCGGGACCGACTTCCAGCACATGGTCGTCGGCGGTCACGCCGGCCTCGCGCACGATGCGACGCACGGTTCCCGGATCAATCACGAAATTCTGCCCGAATTTCTTCGTCGGGCTGATACCCGCGTCGGCGGCGATGCGTCGGATGTCGGCCGCCCCCAGCAAATGGCCCTGCGTATGCTCGTTCACGTTTTCTGTCATTCCCTCATTATCCGTTCATGCCGGTACGAAAATCGTTGGCGATTAGCCGGATCAGTACCATCCGGTCTGTTCGGAGTGCTGCCACGCCGCGGACGGGCTGCCGTACCGCTGTGCGATGTAGCTCAGACCCCAGTCGATCTGCACGGCGGCATCGTCCTTCCAATTCGCGCCGAACGTGGCCATTTGGCTGCCCGGCAACGCTTGTGGAATACCGTATGCGCCCGAATACACGTTTTCCGCGCTCCAGCTCCATCCGGATTCGCGATTCCAGAGTTTGACCAGATCCGTCCAGTTCTGGCCGGTCCAGCCGCGCTGCGCCGCCGCGCCGGAAGCGTAGGCCTGTGCCTGTGCCGCGGAAGGATGGTACAAGCGGCAGCCTGCGGAAGGATTGCTCGGCTGCGGCGTGGGCTGCGGTTTGGGCTGGGGTGCGGGAGTCGGCTGCGGTGCAGGGGTTGGTGTGGGGGTCGGTGCCGGATCGTCCTTCTTGGTGTTGTTGGAATTGTTATTCGAGTTGTTGTTCGAATTGTTCTTATCCGAGGAATCCGACTTGTTCGAATCGGTTTTGTCGGAATCGGACTTGTTCGAATCGGACTTATTGTCGTTTTTATTCGAGTCGTTCTTACCCGAATCGTTCTTGCCGTCGTCCGTCTTGCCGGAATCGCCGTTATCGCCATTGCCGTTGCCGCTGTTGTCGGATTTGTCGGTATCGTCCGTAGTTTTTTCCGGTCCGACCGCAATGACTTTGTCGATGGCGATTTTCGTGGTCTTCTCTTCGGTCAGCGTCTCGCTTTCCTTCACGCCATCCACGTAGGTGACGGCGTACGTCTGCTGGATTTCGCCGTTTTCGCCTTCCTGCCGTATCGTGACTTCGCCCGGCTGCAGGTTCGGGTCGATGATGGTCTGCGTGCCGAACGGCACTTCCTTCGTACGTGTTTCCTCGCCGTGGGTCACGCGGCGGACGCGCAGAATGGTCTTTTTGCCGTCCTTTTCGACGCTGACGCGATCCTCCTTGCCCAACGTGATGCCTTTGGCGTCAAGAATGGAGGCGGCGGGCAGCTTGCCGTTCGGCGCCACCGAGCTTTTGCCGTCCGCGATGACGGTGACGGGCCCCTTCTGGTTGATGATGAGACCGCCGGTGAGCTTGTTGTAGACGTTGCTGATATTGACGGTGATTTTCGCCGCTTCGGTTTCGTTTTGGTTGAAGAAGTCCAGCAACTGCTCGGCGCTGGACGCGACCGTCCAGAACGGCACTTCCTGGCCGTCGATGGTGATGGTGGTCTGGTATGCGCTCTGCACGTTCACCACATCATGGTTCTTCAGCATGCTGGTCGGGCTGGTCGACTCCACCAGGTCGTGCGTTTTGACTTTCACGCCCTGCTCCTGCAGCAGACGGTCCACGCTCATCGCATATGTGGTCACCGTGGTGGTCTCCCCATTGACGGTCAATGCCACGGATTTGCGCGCGCCCACACCAAACGCCAACGCCGAAGTCAAAGTCAATGAGGCCACGCATGCCATGACGCGGACACGACGAAGCGTCACGAATCTCCGAGGGGTCCACCTTCTCGTCATTTATCCTCTTTTCAGCGCTGCCTACAACGCCGTTATTGTAACGGCTCAGCTGGAACGGTTGCCGTGCTTTCCGATGGTTTTATCCATACCGCCACATTTTTGAAAGCAGGTGCGAAAAGCGAAAAATAAAAAGGGGGCAGGAGAGAAGGGGATGTCCTGCCCCCGGTCGGACGAGATAGGTTGGGGGACGTCTCGTCCGCTTTGCCAGAAGTCTCAAGTTGGGGGAAGACTTCTGGAGCACTTACCCATGGTAAGAGGTCCAAGCCCGTCATACGGGTTCGAGCCTCCTGTCGGGATCGAACCGACGACCTGCCGCTTACAAGGCGGCCGCTCTGGCCATCTGAGCTAAGGAGGCATGTCCTCTTTTGCTATGAAAACAACAGAGGAACGATGAATAGCATAACCAGCGCTTCCACCGCCGTCAACTTAGTATTGCGGGTTGAGACGCGCCGGCTGCCCGTAAGGGGTTATTCGCCCGTGGTGACGGAAATCGGCCCCTTCTTGGCTCCGATGGACGGCATCTTGCCGGCAACGCCGACTTCGCTGTCCTTCAGGCCGATCGATTCCAACAGACCGTCCTTAACCGTCGTCTGGGCGGTGGTCAGCTGGTCCATATCCCAATACTTGCCGTTGATGATCACGGTCGGCGTGGTCATGCTGCCCTTGTAGCTGCCGGACTGATGCCACAGTTCGGAACGCTTCGGCGTGTAAGTGTCGATCGCATCAAGCCATTCCTGATAATCGCGGCCAAACGCCTTGTCCGCAACATCCTTGGAAACACCCGCGGCGATCATCTGCTCCTTGATCTTGGCGTCGCTCACCGACTTGTATGCGGAGCCTTCCTCCGGCTGGAAATCCTCGGCGTAGACCTTCTCCAGGAAGGAGATCAGATGGTTCGGGTCGCTGTCATGCTCGGCCAGGTAGATGGCCGCGTTCGCCGCGCGACTGGAATACTCGTCGGTGGACCAACGGTCCATGAACGCCATGAAATGCAGGTCCAGATTGATCTGCCCCGCATCGACCATCTTCTGCAGGTCGGCGTCCAACTGGCGGTGCAGGTTGCCGCAGCCCGGGCACAGGAAATCCATGTAGAGCTCGACGGTCGGCGCGCCCTCCACAGCCTTGCCGTAGCCGTTCTTGGAAATCAGCAGGCCGCCGTTCTTATCGACGAGCTTCGGAGTGTTCTTCACTTTCTGCAACGCCGTGTACGCTTCCTGCACGGTTTCGGTGGAAGCCTTCGTTTCGGCCTTCTTATGCATGTTGTGGTACACGGTGAACGCGCCGATCGCCACCAGAATCACCAGCACCGCCACCACGATGCCGCCGATGATCGTCTGCTGCTTGCGTTCCTTTTCCATCTGCTCGGCGCGCGCCTTCATCGCCGCGGCCTCGGCGGCCCTACGCTCGGCGCGGCTGGTACGCTTCTGCGCATCCTTGCTGTTCTGGGCCATCGATATTCCTTTCGACCTCACGTTGTTATGCTGGGCACCATACTAGCGATGCCTTGCTATCGATTCGCCGGGAATTCCGTATTGCCTTGCGATTGCGTCGGCAGCTCGCTCAAGTGGCGCAGATACGGCTGTTTACGCAGTGCGCCGCCGCCCAATCGCAGTACGATCGCGCCCGGAGCGGCCACGGCCACAAGCCAGCCGATCGCGCAGAACGCAGCCTGCGCCAGCCCGCTTTCGGAAAGCGGACCGCCAAGCAGCGTCGGCATCGGAATCGTCAATCCAAATATCCACATATCCATCACGGCATACGGAAGCTGCAGCACGACCGTGGTGAGCGACAAACCCAGCGCGGCCACGGCCAACATGATCAGCGTCCGCACGATGGCGACGCCGAAGCCCTTCACGATGTGCCAGGGCAGTCCCGCCAATCGCAGCAGCCAGTCGGAACTTTTCTTCTCGCCGCCACGTTTGCCTTCGCGCTCGAGCTGCGCCTCCGTGTTGAATCCGATGGTGGCCAGCGCACAGGCGAACAGCAACGCGGCTGCCATCGCCGTCCACAGTGAGAACAGTCCGCAGACGGCCACGGGAATCGCCATCAGCGCGCAGGGGAGCATGCCCCGGCCCAACATCGCGCCACGCTTCACATCGGCGGGATTGGGTGCTTCCGCAACGTTCGGCCCATCCATACCGGGTACCGGCGGGAATGACATTGCGGGCGATTGCTGCGCCGCGGCCACCGTGGCCTGCGGTATGACGGACGGTGGCTGCCGCATGGCGATGCGTTGCAACGCGGGTTTGATGGTCGGGTCGACTTGCGTCGGCGCTTCCGCTGGATTCCATGCGTTCTGGGCCGGCAGCATTTGTGTTGACGGCATGGATTGCGGCATTACCTGTGTGCCTGTCGGCATCGCCCGCGTGCCTTGCGATTGCGGCATCGTGCGCGTGCTGTCCACGTTGGGAAGTGCGTCGGAAAGCACTCTGGTCTCGGCATCGTCAACAGGTGCGATCACCTGCGTTGCGCTCGCGTCGGATTGGCTGGTCACTTGTTTCCCGATTACTTGAGTTGCGCTCACATCGGGCTGCCCGATCGCCTGCGTTGCTTCGCTGAGCCTTGGCATCGTGCGCGTGCCGATGGCGTTTTCGCCGGTTATATCGTCCTGCAATCGCCACAACGTGCGCGGATTGTCGGGCGATTCAACAAAAGGGGGCATCGCCTCCGTATCGCCATCCGCTGCGCCACCATTGTCGGCCGCAACCCACGCCTGCGGATTCAACGCATCCACGGCGATCGCCTGCAGCAAATCGTCCGGCGTGCACCGCTTCGTCCGATCCGGATTAAGCGCCGAACGGAACGCGGCCATCGTGCCCGCAGGAAGTCCCGCAAGATTGGCGCTGCCTGCCGCCGCACGTTCCAACACGGTCATCATCGGCTTCGTGCCGAACACCGGCTCACCCGTAGCGGCGAACGCCAATACGCTCGCCACCGACCACCAATCGGTCATTTCATCCGATTCCGCGCCATCAATGATTTCCGGCGCGATGAACCCCGGCGTGCCCATCACCAGACCGGTACGCGTCACATGGCTTTCGCCTTCGCCCATAGCGATGCCGAAATCCACCAATACCGGGCCGGTGCTCGACACCATCACATTCGTCGGCTTGATATCGCGGTGCACGATGCCGGACGCATGCACGGCACGCACCGCCTCAATCAGCTTGCGTGCCAGCCGTTCCAAATCGTCGCCCACATATCGGCCATTGACGCGCACATCCTCACGCAGATTCTTGCCTTCGATCAACTCGGTCACAATAAAAGCCAACGCGTCGTCAAGTTCCATATCCACAATGCCGCACACGCCCGGATGCCGCACCTTCTGCAACGCCATCGCCTCCCTGCGCAGGCGCTCGCGTGCGGTCAGTTGGTCGCGCTGCCGCTGCGGGGAATCGTCGTCGGAGAGGGAATCACGCAAAATCTTCATCGCATATTGATGGCCGCCATCGTCCCGCACACGCCATACCGAGCCCATGGCACCCGAACCAAGCCGGGAAATCAACGTGTAGCCGCCAACCAGGCTGCCTGCTTCCAGATTCAATGCGCTTAAGTCGCTCATACTTCCATCGTACTTGGCGTGCAGATTATGCACGCGAATTGACAGGCTGGGGAAACGCCATGTGCCGCACGTTGAAGTCTGATGAAATCGAATCATCGACATGAAGAAGTGTCTTCACTTGCCGCACGCATCTGCAGCCACTTCACCGAAACCATGAGATGCGGGGCAGTGTTGAATGGTTTCGTGGTTCCGATAAAGGCATTGGAGCCAATGTGTCGTTTGGTTATGAGAATCAAGGAGGAGGCAGACCATGCTGCAAATCAACATGGCTGATGTCATGAACGTCATCGGTTCATTGACACCATATCTGATTGCGATCGGCGTGCTATTCGTGCTCGCGCTGATCATCACCTTCGCCGTCAACAAGAAGACGGTCAAGGACGTGGCGACCCGTAAGATCGTCCATTCCGAATCCTGGCTGGTGGCGCTGGTAGGCATCGTCGTGGCCGTGTCCATGATGCTGACCGGCCCGCTTTCCACGCTGCTCAACAATGCGACCATCACCAAGTACACGCTGTCCGACGCCACGGTTTCCAAGGCCAACGAGCTGGCCAAGGATGTGCAGTCGGAGGCCGTCACCCTGCTGAAGAATGACGATTCCAACCTGCCGCTGTCCGGCAAGAAGGTCAACGTGTTCGGCTGGGGCTCCACCAACCCCGTCTACGGCGGCACCGGCTCCGGCTCCATGTCGAAGCAGTACAAGACCGTCTCCCTGCTTGACGGCATGAAGCAGGCTGGCCTGAAGACCAATACGGAGCTGAGCAAGCTGTACACGGACTACCGCAAGGATCGTCCTGAGGTCGGCATGTTCGCTCAGGATTGGACCCTGCCCGAGGTGCCGGCCAAGCAGTACTCCGACAAGCTGGTCTCCGACGCGAAGGATTTCTCGGACGAGGCCGTGGTCGTGCTGACCCGTGTCGGCGGCGAGGGCGCGGACCTGCCGACGGACATGAAGGCGAAGGGTATCACCTACAAGAACAACTCCAAGGATTATGACGACTTCCAGAAGGGTGAGAGCTTCCTTCAGTTGTCGAAGACCGAGCGTGACATGATCGACCTGGTCACCAGCAACTTCAAGAAGGTGACGCTCGTCTACAACGGCGCGAACACGTTCCAGTTCGATTTCCTCAACGACTATCCGCAGATCCAGTCCGTCGTGTGGTGCCCGCCGGCTGGCCAGACCGGTTTCTCCGCCCTTGGTGAGGTGCTTGCCGGTGAGACCAACCCGTCCGGCAAGACCTCCGACACCTTCCTCAAGGATCTGACCAAGTCGGTGTCCTATAACAACTTCGGCAAGTTCGAATACACCAATATGGCAGACAAGGCAGCCAAGTACAAGGGCTTCACGGGTGACGACGTCACTGCCATTCCGGGCTTTGTCAACTACTCCGAAGGCATCTATGTGGGCTACAAGTTCTATGAGACCGCTTCGGACGAAGGCCTGATTAATTATGATGACACCGTCGCGTTCCCGTTCGGCTATGGCCTGTCCTACACCTCGTTCGATCAGAAGCTCGACAGCGTGAAGTACAAGGGTGGCAAGGTGACCGTCACCGCCACCGTGACCAACACCGGCGATAAGGCCGGCAAGGACGTGGTCGAGGCCTACTACAACCCGCCGTACACCGACGGCGGCATCGAGAAGGCGTCCAAGAACCTGGCCGGCTTCGAGAAGACCAAGGAACTGCAGCCGGGCGAGTCCCAGAAGGTCACCGTCAAGTTCGATGACGACGACATGGCGTCCTACGACTACAAGGGCGCGAAGGCGTACGTGCTGGAGAAGGGCGATTATGACATCTCCATCCAGTCCGATTCGCACCACGTGATCGATCACAAGGCGATCACCGTGAAGGACACCGTCACCTACGATTCCGATTCGAACACCCACAATGGCGACAAGACCGTGGCCACGAACCAGTTCGATGATGTGGCGGGCGATGTGACGTACCTGTCCCGCGCCGACCACTTCGCGAACTACAAGGAGGCCACCGCCGCCCCGACCAACTTCAAGATGTCCGACAAGGCCAAGGAAACCTTCTACAACAACTCGAACTACGATCCGAAGAAGTTCGACAAGGATTCCGACAAGATGCCGACCACCGGTGCCAAGAACGGTCTGAAGCTGTCCGATATGTACGGCAAGGACTATGACGACGCCGATTGGGACAAGCTGCTCGACCAGCTCACCTTCGACGATATGGACAACCTCATCGCCAATGGTGGCTATGGCACCCAGGCTCTGAAGTCCGTCGGCAAGATCCAGCTGACCGATGCGGACGGCCCGGCATCGCTGAATAACAACTTCACCGGCGTTGGCTCCATCGGCTTCCCGGCTTCCACGGCATTCGCCTGCACTTGGAACAAGGATCTCGCCAAGCAGTTCGGTGAGATGATCGGCGACATGGCCCACGACATGCACGTGGCTGGCTGGTACGCACCGGCCATGAACATCCACCGCAACGCGTTCTCCGGCCGTACCTTCGAGTACTTCTCCGAGGATTCGCTGCTCTCCGGCGTGATGGCATCCAGCGAGATCTCCGGTGCCAAGTCCAAGGGCGTGTACTCCTTCATGAAGCACTTCGCTCTGAATGACCAGGAGACCAAGCGTACGGAAATGCTGTGCACGTGGACGAACGAGCAGGCCATGCGTGAGATCTATCTGAAGCCGTTCGAGATGAGCGTGAAGGAAGGCGGCGCCCAGGCCGTGATGAGCTCCTTCAACTACATCGGCAACACCTATGCCGGCGCCGACAGCGCGCTGCTGCAGACCGTGCTGCGCGGCGAGTGGGGCTTCAAAGGCTTCGTCCTGACCGACTACTTCGGCGGCTACGGCTACCAGAACGCCGATCAGGAAGTGCGTGCGGGCAACGATTCGATGCTTGCCACCACCAAGATCACCAACCACATCACCGATAAGTCCGCCACTTCCGTGAAGGCCATGCGTCAGGCCGCGCACAACATCCTGTACACGGCCGCCAACAGCTGGCAGTACGCGAATGGCGAGCCGAAGGTCGCCACCCCGATCTGGAAGACCGCCATGTACGTGGCTTGGGGCGTGGTTGCGGTGCTCGTGATCGGTCTGGAGTTCCTGACCATCAAGCGCTACCTGAGCCGCAAGAAGGCCGTCGCCACGATTGAGCCGGCTGCAGAGCCCGCTCAGGCCGAGTGATTGGCTGATAACTGAAAACCAATAATTGAATACCAAGCCGGGAGTCTCCGTGGAACATGGAGCCTCCCGGCTTTTGCATCTCATTGCCTTCGTTCGGATCCGTGTGCTGCTTTTTCTTGGCGCTGTATTTCCTGATATTGCATTGGTGCGGTTGTCAGGCTATGGATCCCATATCGCGTTCATAGCGCAGATGGCTGCATTGTTCGCGTCTTCGCTTCATCCGCATTTGGCTTTGCGATTCCGACACGCCGTGGGTTGTTGTTTTCGCGTTCACCTGGCCGTGGTTTTAGCGTCCTATGATGGTGTCATCAACGGTTTCAGGTCGCGTTTGGCTCGTTTTCGACACGCCGATGGAACGTTGGATTTCCAACGGTTTCACGCTTCGTCATGCCCGTCGGGTTGCGCGTTTGCGGGTTCTCGTGTAAGTTTATCTCTTGCTGCTCAGCACGGCGGCCTGGCTCCTTGAGTTTGGGGCGGTCTGCTGGTGCGGTGGTGGTTTGAGAACTCAAGAGCGTATTTGTACTACTTCTTTATAGTCAATGATTGCCAGTTCATCGTCCGCTCCTTGCGAGTGGCCGGGAGGCCTTGAAGGACGGTGAGGTTTTTGTGCGATGCGCCTTTCCTTATAAGGCGATCGTCAATTTTCTTAGATGAGAGTCACGTGTTGGCTTTCCGCATAAGTTTTTTTGTGGAGGGTTCGATTCTGGCTCAGGATGAACGCTGGCGGCGTGCTTAACACATGCAAGTCGAACGGGATCGGCTGGAGCTTGCTCCGGCCGTGAGAGTGGCGAACGGGTGAGTAATGCGTGACCGACCTGCCCCATACACCGGAATAGCTCCTGGAAACGGGTGGTAATGCCGGATGCTCCAGTTGGATGCATGTCCTTCTGGGAAAGATTCTATCGGTATGGGATGGGGTCGCGTCCTATCAGCTTGATGGCGGGGTAACGGCCCACCATGGCTTCGACGGGTAGCCGGCCTGAGAGGGCGACCGGCCACATTGGGACTGAGATACGGCCCAGACTCCTACGGGAGGCAGCAGTGGGGAATATTGCACAATGGGCGCAAGCCTGATGCAGCGACGCCGCGTGCGGGATGACGGCCTTCGGGTTGTAAACCGCTTTTGACTGGGAGCAAGCCCTTCGGGGTGAGTGTACCTTTCGAATAAGCACCGGCTAACTACGTGCCAGCAGCCGCGGTAATACGTAGGGTGCAAGCGTTATCCGGAATTATTGGGCGTAAAGGGCTCGTAGGCGGTTCGTCGCGTCCGGTGTGAAAGTCCATCGCTTAACGGTGGATCCGCGCCGGGTACGGGCGGGCTTGAGTGCGGTAGGGGAGACTGGAATTCCCGGTGTAACGGTGGAATGTGTAGATATCGGGAAGAACACCAATGGCGAAGGCAGGTCTCTGGGCCGTCACTGACGCTGAGGAGCGAAAGCGTGGGGAGCGAACAGGATTAGATACCCTGGTAGTCCACGCCGTAAACGGTGGATGCTGGATGTGGGGACCATTCCACGGTCTCCGTGTCGGAGCCAACGCGTTAAGCATCCCGCCTGGGGAGTACGGCCGCAAGGCTAAAACTCAAAGAAATTGACGGGGGCCCGCACAAGCGGCGGAGCATGCGGATTAATTCGATGCAACGCGAAGAACCTTACCTGGGCTTGACATGTTCCCGACAGCCCCAGAGATGGGGCCTCCCTTCGGGGCGGGTTCACAGGTGGTGCATGGTCGTCGTCAGCTCGTGTCGTGAGATGTTGGGTTAAGTCCCGCAACGAGCGCAACCCTCGCCCTGTGTTGCCAGCACGTCGTGGTGGGAACTCACGGGGGACCGCCGGGGTCAACTCGGAGGAAGGTGGGGATGACGTCAGATCATCATGCCCCTTACGTCCAGGGCTTCACGCATGCTACAATGGCCGGTACAACGGGATGCGACCTCGTGAGGGGGAGCGGATCCCTTAAAACCGGTCTCAGTTCGGATTGGAGTCTGCAACCCGACTCCATGAAGGCGGAGTCGCTAGTAATCGCGGATCAGCAACGCCGCGGTGAATGCGTTCCCGGGCCTTGTACACACCGCCCGTCAAGTCATGAAAGTGGGTAGCACCCGAAGCCGGTGGCCCAACCTTTTTGGGGGGAGCCGTCTAAGGTGAGACTCGTGATTGGGACTAAGTCGTAACAAGGTAGCCGTACCGGAAGGTGCGGCTGGATCACCTCCTTTCTACGGAGAATACAGTCCATGTTTTTGGACAGTGTGAGCCACATGGACGCCGGCAGTCGGCGTCGTTGTTGTGGATGCTGGTGTGGAAGAGATCATGGGCTTGGACGTCCCGTCGGGATGTCCGGGAGTGGTATGGGTATGCTTTTGGGCTCCCGGACCGCCACCCCACGGGTTTTCTGTGGCGCGGTTCGATGCCCATGCGTGGTGGCCGGTCCTGGGTGGCTGGTCGGATCGTGTGGCGCGTGGTGGTTTGAGAACTGGATAGTGGACGCGAGCAAGAGAAACTGAAAGAACGTTTCTTTTTGCTTATCGCGATTTCGCCAAACTCTTCAATTGAGTTTGGTTTCGAGATCGATCGTTTTGTGATCATTTTAGTGTTAAGATTTGTCGTCTGGCGATCTTGCTATCAGGAAACCCGCGGGTGGGACAATGGTCTTGCTGTTGTGCCGCTTGCGAGGGCGTATGGTGGATGCCTTGGCAGACAGTACCGATGAAGGACGTTTGAGGATGCGATAATCCTAGGGGAGCCTCCAACATGGCTTTGATCCTAGGGTCTCCGAATGGGGGAACCCGCCGGCCGTCATGGGCCGGCACCGCCTATGGGCGGGGGGTACGCAGGGAAGTGAAACATCTCAGTACCTGCAGGAAGGGATACTCCGTGAGTAGTGGCGAGCGAAAGCGGATCAGACCAAACCGGTTGCGCGTGATACCCGTCGGGGGTTGCGTTGCCGGTGTTGTGGGATCACGTGTCCCGGTTCCGACGGGCCGGGCGGGAGTCATAAAACGGCTTGCCAGGGGAACAGGCTTGAAGGCCTGGCCGTAGAGGGTGCCAGCCCCGTACCTGGACGTGAGCCGTCTTCCGATCGTGTTGTCCCAAGTAGCGCGGGCCTCGTGGAATCCCGCGTGAATCAGCCCAGACCGTTGGGTAAGTCTAAGCATACCTGTCTGACCGATAGCGTACCAGTACCGTGAGGGAAAGGTGAAAAGCACCCCGGGAGGGGAGTGAAACAGTTCCTGAAACCGTGCGCCCACAAACCGTCGGAGCCTCCCTGGTGGGGTGACGGCGTGCCTATCGAAAAATGAGTCTGCGAGTCAGTGGCGGGTGGCGAGCATAAGCCGTGTGGCGTATGCGTAGCGAAAGCGAGTCCGAATAGGGCGTTTTCAGTCGCTTGTCCTGGACCCGAAGCGGGATGATCTAGCCCTGGGCAGGTTGAAGCGCGGGTAAGACCGCGTGGAGGACCGAACCCACCTGGGTTGAAAACCGGGGGGATGACCTGGGGCTAGGGGTGAAAGGCCAATCAAATTCCGTGATAGCTGGTTCTCTCCGAAATGCATTTAGGTGCAGCGTCGGTCGATTGCGTCGCGGGGGTAGAGCTACCGGATGCTTGCGGGCCCTTGTTGGGTACCAACAGCAGCCGAACTCCGAATACCGTTGACGTGTATTCCGGCAGTGAGTCGGCGGGGGATAAGCTCCGTCGTCGAGAGGGAGACAGCCCAGACCGTCGTCTAAGGTCCCGAAGCGTGTGCTAAGTGGGAAAGGATGTGGAGTCGCATAGACAGCCAGGAGGTTGGCTCAGAAGCAGCCATCCTTGAAAGAGTGCGTAACAGCTCACTGGTCTAGTGGTTCCGCGCCGACAATGTAGCGGGGCTCAAGCACACCACCGAAGACGCGGCAGCAATCTTCATGGTTGCTGGGTAGGAGAGCGTCCTGCGAGGGGCGAAGCGGCGGTGGAAACCGGCCGTGGACTTCGTGGGAGTGAGAATGCAGACATGAGTAGCGAGAGACGGGTGAGGATCCCGTCCGCTGGATGACCAAGGGTTCCGGGGCCACGTTCGTCGTCCCCGGGTGAGTCGGGTCCTAAGGCGAGGCCGACAGGCGTAGTCGAATGGATGAACGGGTGGATATTCCCGTACCGACCATGGACCGGCAAAACCGAGACGGTGAGTACTAACCTCCGCCTCGTGGTGGTTCCTTCCTTCGGGTTGGTATCGCCGCGTGGTGTTGGGAGCGTAGCCGCAGTAGGTCAGCGCAGGGGTGACACGGAATGGGAGCCGGCCGCGGAGGTGGTTTTCCGTGGTCAAGCACGCAGCCAGTCATGTAGGCAAATCCGCATGGCATGCATGGCGAGGTGTGATGATGGGAGCCGTTATGGTTCGATATCCGGTTGTCCAGGCCGTCGAGAAAAGCCTCGGCGTGAGGGCTATGGCCGCCCGTACCCCAAACCGACACTGGTGGTCAGGTAGAGAATACCAAGGCGATCGAGCGAATCCTGGTCAAGGAACTCGGCAAATCACTCCCGTGCCTTCGGTATAAGGGAGACCCACTGGGGTGAAGGACCTTGCGTCCGGAGCTTTGGTGGGTGGCACAGACCAGGGGGTAGCGACTGTTTACCAAAAACACAGGTGCATGCGAAGGCGAAAGCCGCTGTATATGCACTGACGCCTGCCCGGTGCCGGAAGGTTAAGAGGATCCGTCAATCCCTTCGGGGACGAAGCGGTGAATTCAAGCCCCGGTAAACGGCGGTGGTAACTATAACCATCCTAAGGTAGCGAAATTCCTTGTCGGGTAAGTTCCGACCTGCACGAATGGCGTAACGACTTCCCCACTGTCTCGACCAGGAGCTCGGCGAAATTGCAGTACGAGTAAAGATGCTCGTTAAGCGCAGAAGGACGAAAAGACCCCGGGACCTTTACTATACCTTGGTATTGGCGTTAGGCGCGGATTGTGTAGCATAGGCGGGAGGCTTCGAAGCGGGTGCGCCAGCATTCGTGGAGCCGCAAGGTGAAATACCGCTCTGTTCTCGTTTGACGTCTAACCTCGACAAGTCATCCTTGTCAGGGACAGTGCCTGGCGGGTAGTTCAACTGGGGCGGTTGCCTCCCAAAGAGTAACGGAGGCGCTCAAAGGTCCGCTCAGCCCGGTTGGCAATCGGGTGTCGAGTGTAATCGCACAAGCGGGCTTGACTGCGAGGACGACGGTCCGAGCAGGGACGAAAGTCGGAGATAGTGATCCGGTGCCGGCGCACGGGCGCGGCATCGCTCAACGGATAAAAGGTACCCCGGGGATAACAGGCTGATCATTCCCAAGAGTCCATATCGACGGGATGGTTTGGCACCTCGATGTCGGCTCGTCGCATCCTGGGGCTGGAGCAGGTCCCAAGGGTTCGGCTGTTCGCCGATTAAAGCGGCACGCGAGCTGGGTTCAGAACGTCGTGAGACAGTTTGGTCTCTATCCTCTGCGCTCGTTGGAATCCTGAGGAGGCCTGCCCATAGTACGAGAGGACCTGGGTGGACGAACCTCTGGTATGCCGGTTGTCGCGCCAGCGGCACGGCCGGTTGGCTACGTTCGGGAGGGATAACCGCTGAAAGCATCTAAGCGGGAAGCCTGCTCCAAGATTAGGATTCCGTACGGTCTTGAACTGTTGTAGCCCGCATGTTGAACACGTGTTTGATAGGCCGGAGGTGGAAGCCCCGTGAGGGGTGGAGCCGACCGGTACTAACGGGCGACGGCGACATAACATTCCGATCCTTTTGCGGGATTGGTTCCGCGTCTTTCCTGTGCTGGATCGTCCTGGACGGCAATATGCGTTGGGATGGTCACTGAACGATACAACGGTAGGCTTTGCCTCGCGTCCGCTAGCCGGTTCCCAGACCGCCACGGTTCATAACATAATGGCCGGAATGGCCGCCATGTTTTGGTTGTCGTTCCGTGATTGCGGTTTTGCGGTGGTCATAGCCCTGGTGAGACGCCCGGTCCCATTCCGAACCCGGTAGCTAAGGCCAGGCGCGGCGATGGTACTGCACTCGAGAGGGTGTGGGAGAGTAGCACGCCGCCGCTTCACATGTTGGGCCTCCCGGTCGAGCCTTTGGCTCCCGGGAGGCCCCTTTTTTATCCTCTCCTCCGGGACCTGTCTCCCGGCCGGGCCTTCCGGCCCCCAGGAGGCCCCTTTATTTAAAACTCTTTATCCCTCTAGGTTTTTGTCTTAATCGGCCCTCCCGGCTATATGGTCTGGGCTTCGTTGATCCAAAAGTCTCGCATCTGGTTTTCTGATTCCGTTTTAAAAACAATTTATTCCGTTAAACTTGCAGTTTATTCATATCGGATTGACTGACAATGCCGCGTTCCATGTACAACCACGCCGACAAGCAGGAAGACAAGGAGAAGAGCTACATCGAGCTTGACTCCACCGAAACCGAAATCATCAAATACCTTAATGACAACTACAAGGACGTGATTCTTCTCGTCAAATCCAGTGCTGCCATGGAACTCGACTGGCTCAAGCAGTACCCGAACATCAAGGCCGTCGTGTATTCGCAGAACGTCACCAACGCCCTTGCCAAGGTGTTCTCCGGGGAAGTGAATCCCTCCGGCAGGACCGTCGACACATTCGCCGCGGATGCGCTGGCCTCACCGGCCGCGCAGAACTTCGGCAGCTACCAGTATTACGACGAGAACGGCAAAGCCACCAAATACAATTATGTGGATTACGCGGAAGGTATCTACGTCGGCTACAAGTATTACGAGACCCGTTACGAGGACAAGGTCCTCGGTCAGGGCAACGCGGGCGATTACGATTACGCCAAGGAAGTCGTGTACCCGTTCGGGTACGGATTAAGCTACACCGATTTCAAATGGTCAGATTTCTCCGTTGCGCGGCATGGCAATGATTTCGTCGCTACCGTGACCGTGACGAATACCGGCGATACAGCAGGCAAGGACGTTGTGGAACTGTACGCGCAGTCGCCATACACCGATTACGACAAGCGGAACGCCGTCGAGAAGGCATCCGTGAACTTGGTCGGATATGGCAAGACCTCCGAACTCAAGCCGGGGACCAGCGAAACCGTGCGAATCACCTTCGGCAAGGATCAGCTCAAGGCATACGACTACAAGGGCGCGAAGACCTACATCCTTGACGCTGGACAGTATCGCTTCACCGCGGCCACCGACGCCAACCAAGCGGTCAACAATATCCTTGCCGACAAAGGCAAGACCGTGGCCGACGGCATGACTTCGGAAGGTGACAAGACCATGGTGGCCAGCTGGACACCGGAGAACACTGATGCGGACACCACTACATTCGCCTCCGACTCCACCACCGGCAAGGCCATCTCCAACCTGTTCGATGCGGCTTCCGATCCGGAAGTGGCCTATCTGTCCCGTTCCGATTGGACTGGTACCTTCCCGAAGCATTACGGCGAATCCTCCGGTGAGATCAATACCTGGGGCAATGAGATTAATTGCAAGGACTCCGACGGTAATAACGCGTCCTGCACGTGGAAGAAGACCGCTTCCACCAAACTCATCAAACATCTTGAAGGAAACGACTCCGGCACCACCGTCGACAAGGACTCCATCATGGATACGCCGACATTCGGCAAGAAGAACGGGTTGAAGGTCTCCGACATGCGCGGATTGGCTTATGACGACGCGCAATGGGACAAGATCCTTGACGAGCTCACCGAGGACGATTACAACCAGCTCATCTACTTCTCCGGCTACGGCGTGGACTACATCAAATCCGTGGACAAGCCGTTCCAAACCGATGCTGATTCGGCCACCGGTTGGATGTACGGAGGCACCGGCAAGACCTTCCCAAGCATCATGATGCTCACCCAGACCTGGAACGCCCAACTGGCGGAGGACCTCGGCGAGATGATGGGCAACGAGGCTCTGCTGGGCGGCGCGAATGGCTGGTACGCTCCAGCTATGAACATCCACAGGACCCCATTCTCCGGACGTAACGGCGAATACTATTCCGAGGATGGCTACATGTCCGGGTCCATGGCTTCCCTCGAGGTCAAAGGCGCGGCCACCAAGGGCGTGTACAGCTACATCAAGCACTTCGCCCTTAACGACCAGGAGAACCACCGTGGTGACAGGCCTGGCAACTTCTCCGTGGCAACCTGGTCCAACGAACAGGCCATCCGCGAGATTTATCTGAAGCCATTCGACATGTGCATGCACCTTGGTGATATGGACATGAAGACTGTGGTGAAGAAGTCCGATGGAACCTATGAGAACAAGGTCGTCAAGACTCCGATCGCCAAAGGTGTGATGACATCGTTCAACCGTATCGGCGCCACTTGGACCGGCGGCAGCCATGCACTGATCCAGCAACTGCTACGCGACGAATGGGGATTCAATGGTCTGATCATCACCGACAACGCCAACACCGGCAAATTCATGAGCCCATACCAGATGCTGGAGGCGGGAGCCGACATCAAACTGCTGAACGTGAGCGATGATCCGACCGGAGAGAAACTCGATTTCAATGATGCGGCGACCTACCACTACGCACGTCAGGCCATGCACCACTTGCTGTACACGGTCGCGAATACGAACTGCATGAACGGCGCATTGCCTGGTGCTGGCTTCAAGTTCAGCAATGGAATGAAGACCATACAGATTGTGTTCAACACGGTATGTAGCGTGATTCTGGCGATGCTTGCCTTCTTCTCCGTGTGGCGTTGGATGCCGGGCACGATTAAGCGCGTTGCGGCCCGTAAGGAAGCGCGTGTGGCCAGGAAGGCTGCTCGTAAGGCGGCGAAGGGCTGATTTCTCGTGAATCAAGCCTGACCTTCCTTCTTGAATAACGTTGGCGGATGACCATGCTTTTATAGGTCGTCCGCCAACGTCTGTCTGACGCTTACGTTTCCTTGCCGAATTCATGCCAGAAGATGCATTCCGTCTTGGGAAATGGCTGTTCATGGCTGGACTGGCGGCTGACGGAGCTGATTGAGACCGCTGGATGAGGTTGTTCCTCAAATCGTCTTTGATGTTGTGAGACGCACCTTGTTGGCCGGATAGGTATTCTGCGACAGCACCACTGAGTGACCGTCCGAGTCGAGCGCTCGGGAGAACACGCGTAGCAGCGGCGCTCCGGTCTGCAGTCTTAGATGACGGATGCAACGGCCCATGGCCCGGCACTACTTCGATGGTTTCCTCGACGGTATGGATGTCGGCGCTGCAGGCCGTTCGCAGCAACTGGTAGATGAAGCCGGTCGAATCCAGCTCCAGGAATGACGGATAGCCCCGTTGATTGATGTAGGTCTGCTCGTATGAAATGGGTTCGTCTCCGATTGTGCGAATTCGTTCGATGCGGGCCAGCCGGCTGCCAGCATCCGTCTGTGGCGCGCGGTCCGCTGCGACACTGCCATCGTCTTCAATCCCGACAACGTCGTGGTATGCGTCGCGGAGATCAGGGGGAGTCGTCAGACGTCGTGACATCATGCACATAGGGTTCCTTGGACGGGTTGCGGGCGACGGGTACGGGCCGTGGTACGAAAAAATCCTCGAACGCTGGACGCTGAAACGCATGAATGGGTGGCCATCCGAACGAATATAAGATGGATGCGGGGTGGGCGGTCCTGCCCGATGAAGGAATGCAGGCTGTGATTGTTTTCCGGAAAGGGTGGCGATGGCTTTGGAAGATGATTCCACCAAGGAGGACAGGAAGGCGCTAGAAGAATTCCTTGCCGACTCCGGATGCCTGGATCGGCTGTCCAAATGGACGCGCGGGTTCAACGCGTTCGACGTCCTCGGGATTGCACGCGCCGAGATCCGGCACAGCAACGTCCTCGCCTGGCTCATGGACCCCGCCGAGAACCATGGGTTAGACGACGGCGTGATCCGCGGCTTCGTGGATTACGCTGCGCGAGGGATGGGAGGCGACGGGGTCTTCGACGATCTGCTTATGGACTGCGACGGCTTCTCGATCCGTCGTGAATGGCACTGTATTGACATTCTTGCGGTGAACTATGACGCGGGCTATGTCCTTTGCATTGAGAACAAGATCTTCTCCGGCGAGCATGACGACCAACTTGCCAGATACTGCGGAGAGGTTGAGAAGGCTTATCCGGCTTACCGGCGTCGGTTCATATTCCTCACCCCGGATGCGAGGAACGCGTCGAAAGCCTCCGATGCCGAGGATTGGCTCGCCATGGGGTATGGGGACGTGCTCGGCATCATCGGCCAGGCGGTCGAGGCTCATGGGCCGGCTCCGGCGCAGGCTCAGTTCATTTCGGAATACATGGACGCCGTGAGGAGGGACATTTTGGGAGACGAGGAACTCGAACGTATCTGCATGAAAATCTACAAGAAACACAAGAGGGCGCTGGATCTGATTATTAACTGCAAAAACGACCTGATCCCCAGGATAAACGAACATTGCAAAGAATGGGCCAGGCGGAAGGCCAAGGACGATGAGATTGTGTTCGACGAGGGGGATTGTGGCAAGCGCATAACGAGATTCAGGACCAAACTCATGTCGCTGATTCTGCCCGATGGTGACGGGCCGAACAGCAGTTGGAAAACCTGCTGCAACTATTTTTATGAGATCAAAGTCCAAGACGGGGATGACGGGCCTGAAATACGTTGCCAACTGTGCTTCGACTCCTGTGGCCTTGACGGGAAACGGATGGAAATCTACGACAGAATAAGCCGAAGCATCCCATGCCTTGAGACATGGTCGAATGGTAAGAATTGGTGGCATATCCATTGGATCTGGCCGGATGCGGGCAAGAGCTTCCAGCTCGTGCCTGCAGATTTTGACGAGGAATGGTTGAACAAACAGCTCGACGACATGCTCGGACGTCTTAAGGAGTTCGAGCGCGGACTCTCCGAAGAGAAATGGGTCAAGGACCTGCTCGCCGGCAAGGATGCCGCGGAACGAGCCTGACCTCCATTCCGCAAGCCGGCCGGGTCGCCGCGCGACGTTTTACCGTTAATCTGTAGAATCGTCGGAATCGGCGTTTGATGCAGTCGCGCGGTCGGAACAGTGCCGCTCGGTATCCGGAAAAGTGCGGAAATCGGGTAAAACGGGTTTTCAAAAAGTGTGGAAATCGGGAAACCAGGGATGACGGCCATGTTTTGACGGGGTGCGCAATGCCATGCTCGGATGAAGGGGGTGATTTCATGGCGGAATGGCGCCGTTTTTAAGGGGTGCATAGGGTGCACAGGTGGCCATGGAAGGGCGGCTCTCCCTCATGAAATGTTACGGAAGGGCAAAAACTCGCTCATAAAAGTGTGAGATGAGGATGCCGGATGTTTCAGAGAAAACGATGACAAGGTCAGCGATGACCACATCGCCGTATCGCCATTCGTCACAGCAGCTCGTCTCTCTTAAGCGTTCCGAACGGGTCTTCCTCCGTCTGATATTCCACTGCATGGTCTTTGAACACGTTTGATATACAGAACATATTTGTTGCGGACTGCAAGTGCGGAACCGGGCTTATAGAGACAAAGTGCGAGCGTATTGGACGGTTCGTTGTCGGACGGGTCGTATTAGAGAGGTAGTTCCCGATAGACCAAATCGTCACGGACAGCAAACCCCTGATGCTCCCAGAAATCGTTGCCGGCATCGTTGTCTGCGGGCACACCGACGGCGACTTTTGGCAGGCCGATCGCACGAAGCGTTTCAACCACTCGGCCCACCAAAAGCGAGCCAATGCCCATACCGCGCGCGTCGGGATCGACCGCCGTGTGGTAGATGCGCGACCGTCTGCTATCGTGACCGGCAAGAATCGCTCCAATAATCCTTCCGCCATCGTCTTCGGCTACGAAACAGGTGTCGGGATTGCGTTTGAGGAACGTTTTTATCGCATCCTCGGAATCGTCGATGTCCCTCATGGTGAAACCGGTGCATCGCGTCCACAACCCGTATACCAGCGGATAATCCTCAATTTTCATACGACGGATGGTTGGTGCAGGCCCAGTCATATTTCCTCCTTCTCTCGTTGAACGTTAGTTTCGATTTTCGTATCGTTCGCGATATTCCTGCGCGCGTATGCCGTATTTGCGTTGCACGGCCGTCTGCAGCGCGCGCGTATCGGGGAAACCGCATTCCCTTGCGATGCTGGCTATCGACGCAGAGGAACCTGACAGTTTTCTGCAGGCGTCGTCCAATCGCAGGTCGGTCAGAAATTCTTTGAACGTTTTGCCGGTCGCCTTGCGGAATAGGCGGCAGAAATGTTCCCTGCCGTATCCAAATTCCCGTGCGACGTCGGTCGCTTCGAGATGCTGTTTGCGGTGCGATGTCATGTATCCGATGATCTGCATGGTGATGTTTCTTCCGGATCTGACCAATTCCGGCCGCCGTACCCCGGAAACGAACCTCGAATACAGCAGCGATAGCAATTCGTACAGCAGCATATTGAGCTTGAATCCACGAATGGCCTCATCGGACTGTCCAATACATTGTAGCCAATCCATTTTCATTGAAAACGAAATTTCCGACATTGATGGCAATTACGCTTTCAAACATGATAAACTCGTTACTAAACACGTTTAGTTGCTGAATTTCCAAGGAGGTAGGTTTCCATGGCCACGATCAGGGAGATCGCGGAAAAGGCGGGCTTCTCCCAGGCGACCGTATCGAGAATACTCAATGACGACCCCTCGTTCTCGGTGAAGGAGGCCACCCGTCAGAAGATTCTGAGCACCAGCATTGAGATGGGGTACGAGAACGTCCCCCGCTACCAACGTGTCACCATTCCGCAAGACATCGCGTTGCTGAACAACTCCATCCACGACAAGGGGCTTCAGGACGCCTATTTTGACGAGCTTGAAGTTTCATTACGTCGCCATGCCAAGGACGAGCGCATGAGAGTGACGGAATACAACGATGTCAAATCCCTGATGAAGGACGCGTCCAAATACGCCGGATTCATCTCAATAGGTCCGGCGCCGTTCAAAAGGAACATGTTGAAGCGTCTGCACGCGGTCCTTCCGCATGGAGTGTTCATCGACATCAATCCCGCGCCGAGCCTGTTCGATTCGGTGCAGCCGGATCTGGAGCAGACCATTCTGGACGCCTTGGACGAATTGATGGACGCCGGCAACAAGCGAATCGGGTTCATCGGAGGGTTCGGCAACATCATGGGCGACCATGAGTATCCCGAGGATCCGCGTGCGTTCGCGTTCCGCAACTGGACCGTCCGTCTCGGTCTTGACGTCGACGGCCTGGTGTTCGATGAGGGGCCTTTCACCGTGGAGAACGGCCGTGCCTTGGGAGAGAGGTTCGTGGCCGAATGTGGCGACAGGCTCCCGGATGCTCTGATTGTGGCGGCGGACCCCATCGCCGTAGGCGTCTTGCAGGCGTTCGCGGCGTCCGGCATTCTGGTTCCACGCGACATGCGACTGGTGAGCATCAACAACCAGGAGATCGCGAATTACACTTCGCCGACGCTTTCGTCGTATGACATCAACAAGGACGAATTGGCCAAGGCCGCGGTATTCATGCTGTCGGAGGCCATTTCCATGGGGCGCTCCGTCAACCAGCATATGAGGATTTCAACCAAGCTGGTCGCCCGGGACAGTTTCACCCCGAAAGCTAGGTAGGGTTTAAGAAGAAAGGGTTCGGTCCTCGTTGACACGCTTAATACGTGCCAACGAGGACCGAACCCTTTTACATCTGTGAGGTGTTTTCGAAGGAAAGTCTGTCAAGCCCTGTTCCCGATATGGAAACGAGGGCACGGCACGGGGAAAACATGGAAGACGTGCCGTACCCTTTCAAGGCGCCGTCTCCGGTTTGATGTCAAGGTCCACCCTTGACGACGGCACCGTCCTTTCGCCATACGTTTCCGCGTATGGCGAAAGGAAAGCCAAGTCCCGGTTTCCGCCGGGGCGCGCCGGTCAGATCAGGTCGAGATCGACGTCGAGGCTGATCGGCTGGTCCGCCGGGATATGGTACTGGGGGTGGACCGGGGACATCCAGGAGTCATCTCCTCCGACACCCATCTGCTCGGCAAGCACACGCAGGAACATGTGCTTCGGGGCGGGGAGCTCGTCCTGATGCTGGGCTTCCTCAAGCATGAAGCTGGAGTACGGCTGCAGGCTCATCGCGAACGGTTCGGCGCCTTCGGCGCGGCTTATGCGAAGGCCATGGCCCTTCTCGTCCGTGATCTCGGCCCAACGCACGTCCTCATGGTTGCCGGTTTCCTGCGGCATGAGATACGGGGCGTGGTCCTTGAACGCGTCGGTGCTCCACACACCGAGCTTGGCATGCTTGCGATCCTGGTAGGTCTCCTCCGGACCAGCGCCGAAGAAACGCAGGTTCGAGTACTGGACCGGAAGGGTCCATTCGATGCCGAACGCGGGGATGGTGGGCAGGTCGCCCGGCTCGCCCGGGTATTCGACGTGCAGATTCACTCGTCCGGTGGTGTCGGCGGTGTAGCTGACGGTCACCTTGGTGCGCTGCGGGGTGGCGAGCTCGTACGTGTAGGAGGCCTTGACGGTGTTCTCGTCGATCTGTTCGATCTCGTTGCCGATGCAGCGGGCGTAACGGCCTGCTCCCAGCCACTGGGCGCGTTCGAAGCCGTGGCCTGCGCCGCGATCGTTGTCGGTCAGCGCGCGGAACGTGGTGACCGCCGGACGGCGCAGCACGAATTCTCGATTGTTGAACGTGTAGGAGACCAGTCCGCCTTGGGTGCGGGAAAGCAGTACCTCGCGGCCGGATCCCTGCACGCCGACGTTCCAACGGCCAACGGTGACGATGCCGTCGACCGGCTTCACCGGAGCAGAGGCCTTCTTGGAGCCGGCGACGACGGTCTGGCCGAATGCCAGCTCATAGCCGGCTACCGCCCAATTGGTCGCCTTGGCGAGACGCTGGGATACCTCCAGCACCAGTTCGGACGCGCCGTCGCGGTACAGATCCAACGGCCAGTCGACATCGAGCTTCTCCGTCGAACCGGCCGGCACGTCGAAACGGCGTTCGGACTGCCATACCGGTTCGCCATCCGCAAGGACACGCAACACGAACGTGTATTCGCCAGTGGAGGTGAACAGATTATCGTTCTTGATGGTCACGGAATCCTCGGCGACATCGATATGCACGTTGGAATACAGCTGCTTGACCTCCTGGGCCTTCGGCGTGGGCTTACGGTCCGCAAACACCAGGCCGTTGCCGGAGAACTCGTAGTCGCTCGGCCTGTCGCCGAAGTCGCCGCCATAGCGAAGGCTCGTGGTTCCATCGGGCTGGGTGGCGTAGATCGCCTGGTCGATGAAGTCCCAGATGAAGCCGCCCTGGTACTTCGGATAGCGTTCGAGCGCGGTGTATTCGTCCATGTTGCCGCACGAATTGCCCATGGCGTGCATGTACTCGCAGGAGATGTAAGGCTTCTGCGGATCATTCTTCAGGTATTCCTCGATGGCGTCGGCGTGCGCATACATGCGGGTCTCGATGTCGGTCACGTCGTTGTAGTCGCGGTTGTGGGTCACGCCCTCATAGTGCACGGGACGGTTCGGGTCGATGTCGTGCACGCGCTTGTACATGGCGCGGAACACGTCGCCCGTGTAGGATTCGTTGCCGAGAGACCAGATCAGGACGCTCGGATGGTTGTAGTCGCGGCGCACCATGCTGTTGACACGGTCGACGCACGCGCCCTCCCAATGCGCCTTGCTTCCCGGGACGGCGGTCTCCTCGGTGAGGACGTCACCGGGCAGGCACCAGCTGCCATGGGTTTCGAGGTTGGTCTCGTCGATCAGGTAGATGCCGTACTCGTCGCACAGCTCGTACCAGCGCTCCTGGTTCGGATAGTGGGAGGTCCTGATGGCGTTGAGGTTGTGCCTCTTGCAGAAGACCACATCGTCGATCATGTCCTGCTCGGTGATCGCGCGTCCGCGCTTGGGATCGAACTCGTGGCGGTCGGCGCCCTTGAATACGATGCGCTTGCCATTAATCGTCATGATGCCGTCCTCGATGCGGAAGCGGCGGAATCCGACCTTCTGGACGGCGACCTCGGCGATGTTGCCGGCATGGTCGATGACCGTGACCTCGAACTCGTAGAGGACCGGATCCTCCGCGCTCCACGGGCGGATGCCGTTCAACAATCCGGTGGAGATGGAGGTATCGGGGTCAGCGCAGTTCGCGGTCTCCCAGACGACGTTACCATCGGAATCCTTCAACGTCGCCGAGATCGTGGCCGCGTCGGCTGCGTTGCGCACGGTGAGCGCCGCGTCCAAAGAGGCGCTGCCGGACTCCGGATCCCAATCGGATTCGATCTGCATGTTCTCGATATGCACATGCGGCTGCGCGGCCAGCTCGACCGAGCGGAACAGTCCGTGCAGACGCCAGAAGTCCTGGTCCTCGAGCCATGAGGCGCTGGAGTATTCGTAGCATGCGACGGCAACGACGTTCTCGCCGTCGTGCAGCATCTCGGTGATGTCGAATTCGTTGGGGGTGAAGCCGTCCTCGCCATAGCCGACGAACATGCCGTTGACCCACACGTAGATTGCGGTGGCCATGCCGTGGAACACGATGGAGACGGTTCCGCCGGCGTTCTTGGTGTCGGCCAGACGGTTCGCCATCGTGAAGGTCTTACGGTAGAGGGCGACATGGTTGTTCTCCGGAATATTCGGTTCCGCCGGATTCTCGTGGCCATCCCACGGGTATTGAATGTTCACGTACTTGTTGTTCATCAATCCCGCCATCTGCAGGTGTCCGGGAACCTGGATGCGTTCGAAGGCGGAATCGTCGAAGTTCTCCCTTACGAAGGGCTCCTCGTTGAATTCGATGTCGGATGCCTGAACGACCTCGACCCTCCATTCGCCGTCGAGGCTCTGCCTCAGATCGGACCATTCGTTGGTCTGCGGATCGTGCGCGTAGCATTTGTGGTCGGAATGCGCCGGGACGCGGTTGACCTCGAATACGGTCGAATCGGCGAGCCAGGTCTCGGATGCGTGTTCGATGCGGGTTTCGTTTGCCATGTTTTCCTGCTTTCGTTCATTACATCTTTGTGAATGATGGAGAGAAGATGAACTTCCTTTACCAGATAATAAATGTTGTTTACAAAAAAAGCAAATCGGTTTTACTTGACGTCTTAATTCCTTCGTATCAGCGGTATATGTTGTAACGTATCAGGCATCTGATTGATACCGATATGACAGTGCTGGTACACGGTTTACCTAATTCAACACGCCGCCAAACCCTATATTTTGCTAATGGTTTTTACTTTTTCTTGTAAAGAGCGTATACTCGACATGCAAGATCAATGGGTGATCTTCAACTCCGGAATCTTAAGGAGAAGAAAAAATGAGCAACGAAACGACAACCGCGGACGGTGGCGTCCGCAAGAAGGGCAAGCTCGGCCAGCGTATCGCCTACGCCTGCGGCAACCTCGGTCAGGCCGCCTTCTACAACGCGATGAGCACATATTTCATCGTCTATGTCACCGGCTGCCTGTTCTCGGGCGTTGACAAGGCGCTTGCGGCCAAGCTTATCGGTGTCATCACCAGCCTCGTGGTGATCATCCGTATCGCCGAGATCTTCATCGACCCGCTGCTGGGCAACCTCATCGACAACACCAACACCAAGTGGGGACGCTTCCGCCCATGGCAGTTCTTCGGCGGCCTGATCTCCGCCGTCCTGCTCGCCGTGATCTTCAGCGGCATGTTCGGCCTGGTGAACGTCAACACCACGCTGTTCATCGTGCTGTTCGTCATCACCTTCGTCGTGCTCGACGTGTTCTACTCCCTGCGTGACATCTCCTACTGGGGCATGATCCCGGCGCTGTCCTCCGACTCCCACGAGCGCTCCACCTACACCGCCCTCGGCTCCTTCACCGGCTCCATCGGCTACAACGGCATCACCGTCGTGGTCATCCCGATCGTCAGCTACTTCACTTGGACGCTCACCGGTGCCAAGGGCGAAGGACAGGCCGGCTGGACCTCCTTCGGCATCATCGTCGGACTCCTCGGCATCCTGACCGCATGGACCGTCGCGTTCGGCACCAAGGAAAGCACCAACGCACTGCGCGCCAAGGCCCAGAAGAACGGCAACCCGCTCGAGGCATTCAAGGCCCTGTTCCAGAACGACCAGCTCCTGTGGGTCGCCCTGTCCTACCTGCTGTACGCCATCGCCAACGTGGCCACCACCGGCGTACTCCTCTTCCTGTTCAAGTTCGTGCTCGACAACCAGGCCGCCTACTCCATGACCGGCGTCATCGCCTTGGTGTCAGGCCTCATCATGGCTCCGCTGTACCCGATCCTGAACAAGCGCATCCCACGCCGAGTCCTGTACATCGTCGGCATGACCTCCATGATCGTGGCCTACATCCTGCTGGGTCTCTTCTCCACCAACATGACCGTGGTGTTCATCGCCCTCGTGCTCTTCTACATCCCGGGCACCCTCATCCAGATGACCGCCATCCTCTCCCTGACCGACTCCATCGAATACGGCCAGCTGAAGAACGGCAAGCGCAACGAGGCCGTCACCCTGTCCGTACGTCCGATGCTTGATAAGATTGGCGGCGCGCTGTCCAACGGCATCACCGGCTTCATCGCCGTCGCTGCTGGCATGACCGGCAACGCCACCGCGGCCGATATGACCCCCTCCAACATCCACACCTTCGAAATCTGCGCCTTCTATGTGCCGCTTATTCTGATCGTGCTCAGCCTGCTGGTGTTCATGTTCAAGGTCAAGATCGACGAGAAGATGCATGCTAAGATTGTCAAAGAGCTCGAAGCCAAGCTTGCCTCCGGCGAAATCGTCGATGACGAAGCTCAGACCGCCGAGACCGTCGAAGCCATCGATGAGGAGGCCAAAACCCTGACCGAATAAAGACTAATACTTGCCACTCCTTCCCTTTTTCACCAAGAAGGCCCCGACCATGTCGGGGCCTTCTTGGTTTATGTGATGGTAATGGTGCGGTAAGTTATTTCAAAAATCTTCTGGCAAACCGATGAATATACAAAAGAATCAATCGGAATGACATGCGGCGACGGGGATGACATGCCTACAATCAAGGCATAACGAAACAAGAGAAAAAAGAATAGCGGCGAACGGAAGACAAAGCGCCGCGGAAAAGGAATGAACATGCAGAACGACACTTTCAACCAGATCCTCAACTCCAACCTCGCCTCCATGGATCCGGGCTTCGGCCAGTTCGCCCTCGCCAAGGCATCCTCCGACCTGTTCAAGAAGGTCATCAACAAGTAAGGCGCAAAGACTTCTTTGTTTCCTTTCAAAAGAAAAGGTGCCGCACCAGATTCCGTGGGAATAATGGTGCGGCACCTTTTTCTTTTCAACCCCGGCGTTTTGACTTGGCCTACAACGGCATTCCAATGGATGCGCTTCGGGATTGACGAAAGAACCGGTTTTTGTCTATAAAAGGACCTTATCGGGATCTTATATCTTCTCCCGCAATGGAGACGGGCAAGGAAGCATGGCCTTCGCCACTTCCACAATACGAGTTTTACAAACAATCAAGAGAGATAATGGTCAAGGCAGTTTAAAGGGGAACTCCTTTGGCTCCATTTCAGGAGCGATTTTCACTTAAGAAGGCTGTGCGCCTTCGGGTTCCGGACGAGATCGGGAAAGTGCGCGATGTCCGCATCGCACGTTTCCCATCGGTTCGAAGTCGAACGCGTGCGTCGTCACATTAGGTGGAGTCAATCCACGGAAATTGTCTGTAGGGCAGATCTCGATTCGTTCCTGATTGGAGCCAAAACGCATCGAATGGTGCATCGCAAGATGGAGGACGCCAGGCGTATCCCGGATGAAGCGACCGGAATGAACGCCAGCGATTGCTCCGTCGGATCCAACCTTAACGGATCCGGCATATCCCGTCAGACCTTCGTGTCCCTCACAGCAGAAGGTCCTGACGGGATATGTTTCGATGCGCATTGCGCCGATGATTCGTCGGCGGACACGACAGAATCAAACTAGCCGGTTTCGATGGGACAGATGGGCGGATGCTTTGCCTCTGGGCTTTGCTTATGCGGACCGGTTCACGTGTCCTCGTCTTCCCGTGGCTATCCTTCGACTTCGCCATAAAGGGTGTACGGCGATGAAGAAAGCGTTGTATGGAATTGTCACACAACGCTTAACTGATGACTTATGGTCTACGACATCACACGAACTTGATCCTCCAATGGCGATTCGTTCCACCGGTATATGTCCGATTCATCTGGTCTTGAACAAGCGGAACAGGTCTTTTTCACGAATCAGTATGACTGCGATCGCCGTTCCCATGGCCGTGGCGCACGGCAACGGCAGACCGTCATGCAGCTCCAGGAGGAAAATGGCAAGTGAGTCGGACGGGGTTGGATTCATCGTGCCGATGAGAATGAACAGTGCCGAATATGCCATGACGAGTCCTATGAACGTGGGAATCAGCTGTTCGCATAGCATCTGCGCGAGGATGAGCGTTTTCCTGGCACCTACATGCAGATCTCCTGCGATTTCAAGATTTTTTAGGCGGGGAATCCTCGCCTAAAAAATCTTGAAAGAATGACACGCCTCATCAAATCGAAATCCGAAATGCATAATACGTGGTGGATCGTCCCAGTCGGCAACATTGGCCAAATCAAGGCAAAGGCAACCGCCAAAAAAAAGGTCTCGCACTATCACTATCGATGGAATCCCATCTAAATTCCATGCAATCGCATACAAATACATTGACGAGAAGCGAACGTGCTGGGGAGTGATGATCGTTATGATGATGACAAACAACCAAAGCCACGCAAGAAAAAAGCCATAGAGCACGAACCGCCAATCCCACAGCCGAACATTAAGCAACAATCACAACCGTTATTCGACAACGAAGAACAGCTCGGCCATATTTATCGTTAGCGGTCTACTGGATATTATCCTTTTGTGGCATTCTCCACGTCTGTAGAGGTGAGGAGAATGCCACACGCAGAGAAGCTGGTAGGGCAAAAGACATGCCTGACTTAACTTAAGTGTTGTCATACGATATAACACAACATATTGTGAACATATCATCAAAAACGACGATGCCATCTGTCGTAAGAAAGGCGATATGCCATGTGAACGTTCACATGGCATATCGCCTCATTAATGAGCCATTATTGTTTGACGACGAGTACGCCATTGGGATTGATGGTAACCGTCGCGCCAGCACAGTCGGCCAGTGACATGACGACCGGGCGTCCCTCCACCAGCATGCTGACAGGTTCTTTGGTCCGGTTGAACAGAAACGTGAACCGAGCCCCCGTCGACTCATCGACGCGCTCGATGCGAAGCAAGTCCGGATCCGAGGAGTCTTTGACTTCCACACCAAGGGTCTCGAGGATCATCGGCAGGCTTCTGGCGATGCCATCACGTCCCAGCCGGGCTCCGACGTAGACGCTACGCCCTTCGCCATATGGATTGGACACGATGGCCGGGCGTCCGTCCATGCCGGTCCATGGGTCATCCTTGAACGAGGCGAGCACCTTCGCGTCCTTCCCGATTGAGCCGATCACGTCGACGATGTCGTGTGCGACGGCTCCGTTGTCGAGATCGAGGTGGTCCGGAACTCCGGGCCAATCGGATCCCATAGGGGCGAACTCCTCGATCCTCACACCGACGACGTCCCGGATGGAACCTGGGTAACCGCCGAGCCACACATGGTCCCGTTCGTCGCTGATGCCTGTATAGTACGTGGCGATGAGCTTGCCGCCGTTCGCGACGTAGTCCCTCACCCTACGGGTGTTCTCCTCGGAGAGGATGTACACGCTCGGCAGTATCGCGACATCGTACTCGTCCCAGTTCGAACGGATTGGAACGACGTCCGCGGTCACGCCGACGTCCGCCAGAGCGCGGAACCATGCGAGCGGCTCGTCGATATGATGGACGTTCTGCGTCGGGGTCGCGGTGTGCTCGCTCGCCCATTCGGACTCGTAATCGAACACGATGGCCACGCTGGATTTCGCCAGCTTGGTGCCGAGCAGTCCCTCATCCGCAAGCGTGCCCAGATCACGGCCCAGTTCGCACACGTCCCGGAACGTCTGGGAATCCTCCCCCGCATGCGGCAGCATCGCGGAATGGAACTTCTCCGCGCCGGACCTGGATTGGCGCCACTGGAAGTAGCACACGGCATCGGCTCCCATGGCCACGTGCGCCAAGGAATCGCGCACCAGCTGGCCGGGTTCCTTGCGATAGTTGATCGGTCTCCAGTTCACGGCCGAGGTGGAATGCTCCATCAGGAACCACGGATCCTTGCGGGAGATGCCGTCCACCAACGAAGCCGAGAACGCGAGCTCGTCCAGATGCGCCTCGCCCGGAATGAAGTAATGGTCGTTTGACACGAAATCGACCTCGCCGCCCCAATCGTCGTAATCCAGTACGGAACCGCCGGCGGAGACCATGAAATTCGTGGTCAACGGCTTTTCTGGTGTGATTTCGGCCAATGCGTCACGTTCGGCCACATAGAATGACTTCAGCGCGTCGGAGCTGAAGCGTTTGAAGTCGAGCAGCTTGCCGGGGTTCATGAAATTGCCGTCGCCGATGAATCGAGGCGGAACGATTTCGCTGAAATCGTTCAGATGCTGGGCCCAGAACGCAGTACCCCATGCGTCGTTCACCGCTTCGATCGTGCCGTACCGTTCCTCGCACCAGTCTTGGAACGCGCGTTCGGCGTCCTCGGAATAGTCGAAGCGGTTGTGGCATCCGTACTCGTTACCAACGTGCCAAGCGACCACATAGGGATTGTCCTTGTAATGCTCCGCCATCGCCCGGCAGAGCTTCAATGCGTACTCACAGAACACAGGACTGGTGGGACGCCAGTGCTGGCGCGCGCCCGGCTGGCACACGTCACCGCGGTAGTCCTTCCACAGCACCTCGGGATGCGCCTGGGTCAGCCACATCGGCGGGGATGCGGTCGCGGAAGCGAGATCTACGGCGATGCCGGCCTTGCCGAGATTGTCGATGATTCGGTCGAGCCAGCCGAAATCGTACACGTCTTCGCGGGGTTCGATTTTCGCCCAGGAGAAGATGCCCACGGATACGAGGTTCACTCCCGCCTTGACCATGAGGCGCACGTCCTCGTCCCAGACCTCCTCGGGCCACTGGTCGGGATTGTAGTCGCCGCCGTACCAGATACGGGCCCGCCGGCCCTCCAACGGCCGAGGCCAACGATGTTCTCTACGTTGGTTCATTGTCATTGTTCCTTTCGTTCGTCATTGAACCTTGAAATCAATTATCTCACCGGATGCCCGTTGCACCAGACGCGTCGCACCGTCCAGGTTTCCTGATCAAGGAGCAGCACGTCGGCCGCGAATCCCGGAGCGAGCAGACCGATCGGGAAGCCTGTCACGTCATTTCGACGGTCGAAGCCAAATGCCCGCGCAGGGGTCAGCGTCGCCGCTTCCACCGCGTCGACCGGACTGATGCCGAGCTCCAGCACCGCGCGAGACACGGCCTTTTCCAATAGCAGTGTAGAACCGGCGATGGCTCCATTGGAGGCGAGTCTGGCATGACCGTCCCGCACATCTACATCCAGAGCCCCGAGGAGGTAATGCCCGTCCGGACAGTCGGTCGCGGCCATGGCGTCGGTGACGAAGGCGATTCTATGGGGCGCAAGCCC
Organism: Bifidobacterium adolescentis ATCC 15703; assembly: GCF_000010425.1. Taxonomy (NCBI): domain Bacteria; kingdom Bacillati; phylum Actinomycetota; class Actinomycetes; order Bifidobacteriales; family Bifidobacteriaceae; genus Bifidobacterium; species Bifidobacterium adolescentis. The sequence continues at coordinate 2,039,686 of NC_008618.1, read as the reverse complement.
GAATCCGAGCTTGACCATGGGATCCTGCACGTGGAATCCGTCGTTGATAAGCTCGATGGTGACCCTCGGATCCTCCACTGCCGCCGGAATCGGGCCGGGGTCGCGGTGGTGCAGCCCGTTCATGGCATTGAACATATGGGTCATGATTCCGGCTCCGGCGTCGAATCCTTTTCTGGCAGTCTGGTAGTCGGCATCGCAGTGGCCGACCGCCGGAACCACTCCGGCCAGGAAGAAACGGCGGATTGCGTCGATTCCATGCGGAAGTTCCGGCGCGATGGTGATCTGTCTGAGACACCCATCGGCGGCGTCCAGCATTCTGGATACGAGATCCGGAGTGGGATCGACTAGGCAATTGGGATCATGGGCGCCTTTCCGGGGCATGGCGAGGAACGGTCCTTCGAGGTGCGCGCCCAGAATATCCGGGCGGTCCGGCATCATGTCGTGGACCGTCTTCAAGTTACCGCAGATGACGTCGATGGGATTGGTGATGAGGCTCAGGACCTGTCTCGTCGTTCCGTGCGCCATGTGTCCGGCTCGGGCGGTCGTGATCCCCTTCTCGCCGTCATCGAACGAGCTTCCCCATGCGCCGTGCGAGTGGATGTCGACGTATCCGGGCGTCATCACCATTCCGTTAGCGTTAACAATATGATCTTGCTCGACGTGGACCAGCCGGCAGGCCGTTTCGAAGTCCGTTTCGGCGCATCCCGTTTCGACTATCGACCGTCCGTCGGAAACGAGCCAACCGTTTTTCGTCATTCCACGCGCGTCGACGATTGTGGCGCCGTGCACCGCGAATGGCACGACCTCCTCGAGGAACGCGTCGTTGATTCGTTCCGTCTCTCTCACACGATCCGCCTGCATGCTGTTGTCTCCTAACGTCAGAATACGGGAAGAGGGGCCTGCGGACCCTTCCGGCCGGCAAACCCCTGTTTCCTGGACGTCCGTCAGCGGGAAGCCGAGGGTGGCGAACGCGCCCAGCACCAGGCTTGCGTCCTGGGGTCCGCCCGGCGGAATGGCCGACGATGCCCCTGTCCGCCAGGTCGACCAGCAGACACACGTACGCCCAGTCTCCGCCGACGCGGACATAGGTAAGATCGCCCGCCGGATGCGTGTGCGGGGCGTAGCCGTCGAACCCGCGGTCCAGCAGGTTCGCGAGCCTGGCCTCGTCGGCCCGCGTCCTGTGCGGTTCGGACCGTCCGCGCGCGTACGCGCCCGCATGCCCTGTTCGCGCATGATGTTGCCGATGCGTCTCCTGGACGCGGTGACGCCCTTCCTTTCCAGGGCGGCCTTGATCTTCCTGGCGCCGTAGCGTTCGCGGCCGTCGCGCCGGACCGCGCGCACGTCGCCGGCGATCGGATCCGCACGCTCCGTCCCGGGACGCCCGGTCATCCAGTAACAGGTGGGGCGGGGAACGCCCGGTATCCCGCATCGCGCCGATATCGGGCAGCGGGCGGCGTTGGCCCGTATCACGCCTGCCTTCGTGCGAATACCGGCGCCGCTTGTTCTGAAACGTCCACCTCCATCTCCAACCGCCGGTCGCGCCTCCCCGGCTCGATCGGCTCGTTCCGCCCGGGCGTGCGGTTGTCCGCGGCCCGGGTGGAGCCGCTGTCGCGGATGCCTTGGACCCGGCGCCGCGGGGTCGATCGCGCGATGTCGTGCCCGGCCCTGATCTCCCGGGATGGCTTGCCGCTCTCGCACGACTGCGCGATCTGCCGTTTGAACGCCTCGCCGTGGTGGCGGGGATGTTTCGGGTCGGCCATCGTCGGCCTCCAATCCCACGTCATTCGTCCCTCATCGGAGGGTCTAATACATTGTAGCCAATCCACGTCCGCGGCGCAGCGCTCGTATCTGATGTACAGGTCCATGGCTCTGTCGCGCTGCTCCTTGCTGTACTTCGCCATAAGGGGGTTCTCCTCCCGGTCGGGAAGTCCAAGAAAACGTCACCACCTCGATGCCTTAAAGAGAAAAGTGTCATGCGGTTCATACGAAATGCGAATGAAAACGTAAATGGGCGGTAGCACTGCTACCGCCCGAAAGATTGAGCTTTATTGTATTTGCTCAAAAGCTTGGAAACTTGCTTGCTGCTATGCGGCCACCTTATTTACATAGGGTTTTAGTGCATGTTCGAACAGTGGTATTTGCAGTTGTACCACTATGCCGAAGCCCAGTATCAGCAATAGATACAATCCTTTGGGAAGCCATTGCAGACTGGCCACTGTTAGTCCGATTGCGATGGCTGGAATGATAAGAGCAGCCAAAGTCGTAAACGGCGATGTGCCACCGAACAGTAGCGCGTTGCGTAATTTCGTACATAAAACAAAACGCGTGTGCGTCCGGGCGGAAACCATCCGGACGCGCACGCGTTTTATTTTGAATTATTGCGATGAGGTCAGTTGCGGGTCAGCACTTCGGCCAGGGCCTGGATGACCGGCTGCGGCATGTGGGACTGGTGTTTGGTCTGCGCGCCAACGCCGTGCAGATCCTCCAGCGTGCTCAGTGCCGGCAGCGCATCCTTGCCCAGCTCGCGGATCGCGCGGTATGCGTGCTCCTTGGTCATGTACAGCATCTGCGCATCCTTCAGCACGGCGAACGCGTCGGCTTCAACCGGATCGTCCGCAACGGCAAGACCGTCGGCGGAATCGATGGCGATTGCGGAGCTCGTCGGCACGTCACGCAGCGTGACGGTCAGGCTCAGCGTTTCCGCATCGTACGCGACTTCCGGAGCGGCGGCAGAGCCGTCGACGGTCGCGCGGACGGCGTGCATCGCTTCCGGAGCGATGCCACGGAACGTGACCGTCCAATCGCGGGAAGCCGGAATGACGTCCGTCGCACCTTCCGCAGGGGCGATCGAGAACTGTGCGGAATCGCCCTCAAAACGCAGCGCCATTTCGGTGGATGCCCAACGATCCTTGCTCTGTGCGGCACCGTCATCCTCCCACAGCGTGAAGCTGTTTTCGGCACCCGGGAACACCACTACCTGCAGTGCGCGCGGGTTGGCCACGGAGTTGAGCGCCTCACCCTCGGCGGGCATCTGCAGCGGCACGATCGCGCCGGGCTTAGCGAACACCGGCATGCGGTCGAGATCGCGCCAAGCCTCCAGACGGCGGCCTTCGGCCGGACGAGACGTGTAATGGCGACCGTCGAAGAAATCGAACCATTCGCCCTGCGGCAGCCACACGTCGGCCTTCGCACGCTGCACGGAACGCTCGGCTGGATCGACGATCGGCGCGACCAGCAGCTCGGTGCCGAAACGGAATTCGTCGGTGAGCTTGTATGCGGCTTCGATTTCCGGATAGTCCCAGTACAGCGGCTGCACGAGCGGCTCGTTGTCGAACGCGGCGCGACGGTTCATCGTGTACAGGTACGGGATCATCGCATGGCGCAGGCGCAGCGCGGACGTCATCGCACGTTCCGCATCGCCGTGGAAGTTCCACGGCTCCTTGCCGTTGAACGGCGAATCGGTGGAATGCAGACGGTTGATCGGGCTGAACGCGCCCAGCTGGTACCAGCGGACCTCCAGTTCCTCGTCACGGTAGCCGAACATGTGGCCGCCGATGTCGTGGCTCCACCAGCCGTAGCCGATGTTGGAAGCGCAGGCGGTGAATTCCGGCTGGAACTTCAGCGACTCCCACGTCACGACGGTGTCGCCGGAGAAGCCGATCGGGTAGCGGTGTGAGCCCGGGCCGGCGTAACGCGAGAAGGTGAGCGGGCGCGGGTTGCGTTCGCTGTAGTCGCTGCCGTCGTTGCGGGCGGAATCGAGGTAATGCAGGTGGTTCAGGCCCCACAGCGGGTCGAGTCCCGGCTGCCGCGTCAGGCCGCCCTGCTGCCAGTCAATCCACCAGAAGTCGACGCCATCTTCCTCCATCGGGTGGTGGAGCTGGTCGAAGTAGACCTCCATGAACTTCGGATCGGTCAGGTCGAACTGCACGGCCTCGCCGCTTTCCGGATCGATGTTCATGGCCTTGGCGACCTGCGGATACAGCTCTTCGAACGCGCGCACGCCGTCCCTCGGGTGGACGTTGAGCGTGGCCTTCATGCCATGCTCGTGCAGCCAGTTGAGGAAGCGCTTCGGATCCGGGAAGAAGTCCTTGTTCCACGTGTAGCCGGTCCAGCCGGAGCCGTACTTCGGGTCGACGTCGTCAACCAGGTGCCAGTCCATATCGATGACGGCCGTGGTGAACGGGATGCCTTCCTTTTCGAAACGTTCGACGAGCTGACGGTATTCGGTTTCGGTATAGCGGTGGTAGCGGCTCCACCAGTTGCCCAGCACGAAGCGCGGCAGCAGCGGGGTCGGGCCGGTCAGGCGGTACAGGGCGTGCACGGCCTCACGGTAGCGGTGGCCGTAGCCGAACAGGTACAGGTCGGTGGTCGGCTCTTCCTTCGGGGTCGCCCACGTGCCGAAATCGTTGTGGTTGCCGTTCACTTCGGCGGTTTCGCGGATGACGTTCGACTTGGAATCGTCGATGATCGCCCAACCGTCGGTGCTGTTGACGCCCGGATCGACGGGGATGCGGCCGTTCGCCTCGTCGAGCGTACGGTAGGTGCCGCCGAGGTTCCTGCGCTGCACGTCGCCGTAATGCCAAGTGTTTTCGATGGCGTTGACGTGCTTGACGGTTGCGTACAGGCCTTCCGGAGAGAACTTGCGCTGGTTGTAGGAGATATGCAGCGACGGGGTGTCGATTTCCAGCCAGCCATTACGTTCGGTGACGGTGAATTCAGGCTTTTCGCCGAAATCACGGACCATCGCCATCTGCGTGGCGTCATCCACGAAACGGCCGCTGTCGGACCATTCGAAACGGACGAGCGCGTCCGTGATGAGGCCGATGCGCCAATGATCGCCCTGGATCACCGAATCCGGATTCATTGCCGGATGGGCGTTGAGCGTGGCCAGCGAGAACAGTGTGCTGTCTACCATGTGGGGCTCCTTTGAGTGTGGGAAAAATCGGGAGAACTGGATTGGGACCGTGTCATCATATGCGACGGTACGGTCCCGTTTGAATTACTTGATGCGCTTGATGGTCAAGACCGACGCGCCAGCGCACAGTGCGATGACGATGGCGTTAAGCACGGTCCAGGCGAGGAAGCCGAAGAGGTACCTCCACTTGACTGCCGGTTTATCGGCCTCCTGCTGGACGTCCGTATTGGCGTCCAGGGCGATGCTCGTGTCGCTGCTTTGCTGGTCGCGCATCTCATTATCCTTTCTGTGCGCTGCGAAACATCGCTCTCCGCGTTGAGTGATCAAAGCATGTTCCGCATTGAAGAAAAGTCAGCAAAACTTACTTTCGTTAAGTATGATAGCGCTTGCGCAAAAAGGTATCAATATCGGCGAGTCGCTTGAAATTGCAACGATATACGCATATCGAAACGCTTGCCATCGATTGCAAAATGGAACGATGCGATTTTATGCGCGTTCTGCGCCACCGCATACCCTCTTCACCGCGCCCATATGCCGATTGTGCGAGCAAAACGACAGGTTGTGTAATACGGCGGTGATGGCATCGCAAAAGCTGGTTCAATCAAACTAGCGGCGAAATCCCGCGTGCGGCACGGTGCGATGCAGCGCGGTACGGCAGCGGGAAATCGCAAGAAAACAGCGCAGTCGGGCGGAGCGGACAGGGCAGGCTCGGCAAAGCAGGTTTTGGCAACACCTAGTGCGAGGGAGAACCCATGGAACTTGAAGATCTTTCGATCGTTGAAAAGGCGGCGATGCTGTCCGGCGGATCCGAATGGGATTCGCGCGGCAACGATCGCGCCGACATTCCCGGCTTCGTCATGAGCGACGGCCCACACGGCGTGCGCAGGCAGCTTGGCGAAGGCGACCACCTCGGCATCGGCGCATCCAAGCCGGCCACCTGCTTCCCGACCGCCTGCACCGTGGCCAACACCTGGGATCCGGCGCTCGCCGAAGAGATGGGCGAGGCGCTCGGCAAGGAAGCTCACGATCTCGACGTGAACGTGTTGCTTGGACCGGGCATGAACATCAAACGCAACCCGCTGTGCGGACGCAACTTCGAGTACTATTCGGAAGATCCGATCGTCGCCGGCCGTATGGCCGCCGGCCTTATTCGCGGCATCCAGAGCAACGGCGTCTCCGCATGCCCGAAGCATTTCGCGGTCAACAGCCAGGAGCTGCGCCGCCAGGCCAGCAACTCCGTGGTGGACGAACGTACCATGCGCGAATTGTATCTGACCGGTTTTGAAATCGCCGTGCGCGAGGCCAAGCCGATGAGCATCATGACCTCCTACAACGAGGTCAACGGCGTCTACGCCCACGAAAACAAGCATCTGCTGCAGGAGATCCTGCGCGACGAATGGGGCTTCGACGGCATGGTCGTCTCCGATTGGGGCGGCTCCAACTCCGCCGTCGCAGCCGTCAAAGCCGGCGGCTCGCTGGAAATGCCGTCGCCAGGTTTCACCTCCGTGCGCGAGCTGGAAGGCGCGGTCAAAGCGGGCGCGCTCGCCGAGGCGGACATCAACAAGCGTGCCGCGGAAGTCGCCAAAATCGCGGCGGCGACCAAGCTCGTCGGCGTCGGCCGCGACGATCTGCTGTCGGACGACATCGCGAAGGCGCACCATGATATCGCCAGAACGGTCGCGGAACATTCCAGCGTGCTGCTGAAGAACGACGCCGCCACGCTGCCGCTCAAGCCGGGCACTCGCGTGGCCGTCATCGGAGATATGGCCGCGACCGCACGCTATCAGGGTTCCGGCTCATCCAAGGTGAACGCCACCAAGGAGGAGAACATCCTCGACGAGGTCAAGAACGCCGAAGGACTGGTATTGGCCGGCTACGAGCAGGGCTACGACCGCCAAGGCAAGTCGGATGAGGTGCTGCTGAACGACGCCGTCGCGCTCGCCAAGAAGGACGCCGTGGATGTGGTGCTGGCCGTCGTTGGCCTCGACGAACGCAGCGAATCCGAAGGCCTTGACCGATCCACCATGGCGATTCCGCAGGCGCAGAACGATCTCGTAACGGCGTTGGCGAAGACCGGCAAGCCGGTGGTGATCGTGCTCGTCGCCGGTTCCCCGGTGGAATTGCCGTGGTTCAACGATGTTGCGGCCATGCTGTACGTAGGATTGTCCGGCCAGGCCGGCGCGTCCGCCACCGTGCGCGCGCTGACCGGCGAAGTCAACCCATCCGGACATTTGGCCGAAACCTGGCCGATGCAATACGAGGATTGCCCAAGCTCCGGCTGGTATCCGGCCATCGGGCGTGACGCGATCTACCGCGAGGGCCCGTTCGTCGGCTACCGCTATTACGAGACCGTGGGCGTGCCCGTACGCTTCCCGTTCGGCTACGGTCTGAGCTACTCCACGTTCACGTACAGCGCGATCACCGCCACCGCGACCGGTGTGGATTTCGTCGTCACCAATGATTCCGATGTCGCCGGCTCCACCGTGGCCCAGTTGTATGTGCGCGCGCCGCAGGGTGGCGTGCTCCATCCCGACCGTGAGCTGAAGGGCTTCGTCAAGGTAGAGTTGGCCGCGCATGAAAGCAAGAGTGTGCATATCGATTTCGACCGCTACACGTTCCGTCATTTCGATGTTGCCGCCAATGCATGGAAGACGGAAAGCGGCGAATGGACGCTGCTGGTCGGCGACAATGCGGAGCATTTGCCGCTTGCGATTCCTCACACCGTGGCCGGCGATTGCACGACCGCCGATTGCGCCGCCGATCCTGCGCTTGGCCACTATCTGACCGGACAGGTCAAGGACGTGACCGACGCCGAAATGGCCGTGCTGTTCGGCCATGAGGTGCTTGCCCCCGGCAAGCCGACGACGTTCGGCGTCAACGATCCGATCATGTCGTGGGTGGATTCCAAGGGCTTCGTGGCGCGTACCGTCGCCAAGACACTGACCAAGCGCGAAGCGAAGATCCGCCAGAAGACTGGCTCGCCGGATCTGAACACCCTGTTCATCCTGAACATGCCGCCTCGCGCCATGAGCAAGATGACCCAAGGCATGGTCGACTCGGCGATGGTCGACGCCATCGTGAACATCGCCAACGGGCATACTTTCCGCGGATTGGGCGGCGTGATCGCCGGCTTCTTCCGCAACCAATCCGCCAACAAGCGCACCGCAAAGGAGCTGAACCATGACTGACAACAATGCTGCGAAGCCGGCCGAAACCGCTGCCGGCGAGAAGAAGGTCGGACCGATTCGCCAGTGGATCAAGGATCATCCGAATATCTGGGAGTTCATCCTGTTCAATGTGCTGTCGAACATCTCCACCATCACCCGTTTCGTGGTGACGTGGATCGGCACCGCCATCTTCATCTCCAGCTTGGGGCTCACGCAGCCGTTCCACTTCCTGATCTTCAACTATGACACCAAGGGCAACGGTCTGGGTGGATTCCTCACCTTCCTGCTTGCCGAGGTGCTTGCGCAGGTGGTGAACTTCTTCGTGCAGATGAAGTGGGTCTTCAAGTCCGACTCCAGCTTCAAGGACGCCGCTTGGAAGTATGTGATCCTCGCCGTGATCATCGTGGTGGTGAACCTTGTGCTGCCGGGCTACGTGACCGGTCTGTGCCAGGGATGGGGCATGAACGCCGGCATCGCAGGCACGATCGCATCCGTGGTCAACACCTTGCTTGCCGTGATCGTCAGCTATCCGCTGCTCAAGTTCTGGGTCATGCCGAAGAGCGACGACAAGAAGGAGGCCGCCAAGTAAGTCTGCACTGATTTCTCTCTTCCCTTCCTTGTGCCCGTCCAGGTCTTCCCTTTTCCCTGGACGGGCTTTTCATATCTGTTCCGCGAATGAGCGCAGCCGACGCAGGCCTTCGCGCAGCTCATCCGCATCGCCGGCGAGTGCGCGGTCGAACACGTCGCGGATGCCGGAGCGGGGTACGGCTTTGACGGTGCTGGAAATAGGCATCGAAGGGTGTGATGGGGTTTGCGGCGGCGTTTGCGGGATCGCTTGCGCGGTTGTGCTGATGCTGGCCATGGCTTCTCTTTTCCGTATTGCGTTGATGCTTCGAATGAGCCGAACGAATATTGCGATTCCATCGATATCACGCTTATGAAAACGGCAAAACAGGAACATGACGCCAATATTTCCGGACTGCGGCGGTTGTGTTACGGGTGGATTCCTTCTCTGGTGCTCATGGTTGCTCATGTTTTCAACATGCGAGCCATGCACGTAACTCTTCTGCGTTTCACATTGCGGATTTGCGCTTTCCCTGGTGTGGCGGAGGTTTGATTTCCTTGTCTTTGGCTGTGGCGGAAATTATCTGTTTTGTGCAAAAACGGCGATTTGAAATTGTCTATTTTGCGCATCTTGTGTCTTGAATGCTATATATTCCAATATATTTGCCGCCGATGAATCTGCCGCTGTACGCCTTATGGTGTTTGGCGGATGTGGCCGGCCTTGTTGCCGAGGACGACGAGCCTGATCGGCCGTTCACTATGCAGACGCAAGTTGTGTGACTGACATTGGAATTCATGTTCTGGTGGGGGATATTGGCGCATAAATCCGCCGTGGGTGGAACGATGGTGATGCGGTAATACGAACCGATGAGACGGACTGAAGACGAGGTACACGCAACGTGAGAGAAGCAATGGTGTCGGAGCAATCGCAGGACGAGACGGAACAGCAGCCGACTATCGGACGTATTCCGGGGCTGATCGCTGCGGTGGCCATCGTCGGCATCGCCATTGGCGCGGCCGCGGGCCTGCTGACACTTATGCTGTACCAAGTCGAGCGTTTCGCGCTTGGATACATCGAGAATGCGCATGAATCCGGTCCCTTCAACGTGCCTGCCATCCGTCGTGCGATTTCCGTGACGGTCGGCGCCTCCATCGCGGCCGTGATCTGGTGGCTGCTGCGCACGCGTACCACAACAGTGCCATCCGTCAAGAAAGCCGTCGGTGGTGCGCTGATGCCGGTCTGGCAGACCATCGTACATGTGCTGCTGCAGATTTTTATCGTCGGTACCGGCATGTCGATCGGCCGCGAAGTGGCTCCGCGCGAGCTTGGCGCGATGTTCGGCCAGCGATTCGCCCGCTGGGTGCGTCTCGGCGCGAAGGACACGCGTATGCTGGTGGCCATTACCGCCGCGGCCGGTCTCGCGGGAGTCTACAACGCGCCGCTTGCCGGCACGTTCTTTGCGGTGGAGATCCTGCTCGCCGACGTGACGCTCGAGACGGTCACGCTCGCGTTCGCCTGCTCGGCGCTCGCCTCATGGGTGGCGAGCCTGGTCAAGGGCACGCACACGTTCTATTTGATCGGCAAGGCGAATGGCCTGTTTACCCCCGACTACATGGTGTTCGCGCTGATTGCCGGCTTGATGCTTGGCGTCGCCGGCGCGCTGTTCCGCCGCGGCTCCCAGTGGGCGGAGAAAAACAAGCCGTCCGGAGCGGGCATTCTGTGGATGATGCCGCTTGCCGGCCTGCTGACGGGCGTTGTGGCGATCGCCGTGCCGCAGGTGATGGGCAATGGCCGCGCCGCCGCGCAGCTGAGCTTCTCCTCGAAGGCCGATCTGGCCGTTATTCCGGTGTTGCTGCTGTCTTTCGTGGCCAAGGCGATCGTCACGTTGATGACGATTCGTTCCGGCGCTTCCGGTGGCGTGTTGCAGCCGGGCATCGCATTGGGCGCTTCCGGAGGCGCGATTCTGGGCATTCTTTGGATGCAGGTGTTCCACACGAATTCGATCGGCATGTATGCGCTGCTGGGTGCATGCGCGCTGCTTGCCGCCTCGCAGCAGGCGCCGTTGATGGCGATTTGCCTGGTGATGGAGTTGGCTGACGCTCCGATTAACCTGTTCGTGCCAATCGGCCTTGCGGTGGCCGTCAGCGCGTTCACCGCCTCCCGTCTGGCCAAGCCGCTTGCCGCTTGGCATCTACCGCGGGCGAAAGCTGCAGATCGTTAGCCTTCGCATTGCCGGCTCGCAATCCTCACATGGCCATCAGGCCGGTCTGACGGGGAAGCAGCACGGTGAGTACGAACCAGTGGTCGTTGGTGCGGATCGTCACCTCGCCGCCGTACTGTTGCGCGATGTGCCGAATCGACTTCACGCCGAAGCCATGCCGATGCTGGTCATCGCGCTTCGTGGTGCGCAGATTGCCCTCGGCATCTTTCTTCAGCCGCGAATCGTAATAATTCTCGATGCGGACCACGGTGAAGGAATTCTGCTCGAACAATGCCAGTTTGATGAGCCGCTGTTCCGGATCGGCCAGCTTCGACGTGGCTTCGATCGCATTGTCGATCGCATTGCCGAACAGCGAAGCGATATCCATCGACGACATGTTGGATAAGAGCGACCCATCCGCTACGGCGGTGAAACTGATGCCGCGATCGGCGCAAGTGCGCTCTTTTGTGGTGAGGATGACGTCAAGCACGGGATTGCCGGTATGCTGCTGGGCGCTGTAGCGCTGCACCGACTTCTCCAACTGCTCGAATCCTGCCGCCGCATGCTCCGGATCGACTTCGGCACGCAATGCCGCGATCTGATGCTTCAGATCGTGCGCGAGCCGACCAAGCGATTCGATGTTCTCCTTCGACTGCAGGTACTCCTGATGTTGGCTTTCCAGCTGCGCGTTGATTGACGCGATTTCCGCGCTCGCTTCAATGCGCCGAGCCTGCTCCTGTTGCGCGTATAGAATCGCGAATCCGCAGAAATCCACCAGTGTGCGGATGTAGAAGATTTCCTGGCCCATCGAACCGGAGAATGGCGTATTGGTCGAAATGAAGCTCAGGTTGCTCATGGCGAAGGTGACGATCGTGATGGCCACCGTCGCGGTCGCCGCGGAAGCCGTCGGCAACGTGGGCGCGGTCTGGCTGAAATTGCCGCGTTCTACCAGCCAGGCCAGGCCGAAACACAATGCGTAGGTGGCAACGAGCAGTAAGACGGCATGCCAATCGTAATCCGCGAATCGGCCGTTGCGCATGCCGATGAACGTGACGATCTGCCAATGCAGCGACGCCACCAGTTCGGCCAGTACGAACGCGCGCGCCGTGATGTACAGTCCTTCGCGTTTGCCGGTGCCGGCGCCGAACAGAATCGTCAGGTACATGCAGCCGAAGGCGAGCAGCATGCCGACGATCCAAAACCAGATCGGCATGCTGCCGTCGAAATACTGCACGGCGATGAGCGCCGCCAGTCCGATTGCGCTCACAACGACGGAGCGGCGCGGCGGCACGCGGCGGAACAGTACCGCGATATACACCACGCATGCCGCCCATTCGCAGATGGCGGTGTACGAACGGGGGATGTCGGGCAGCGCGTTGGTGATCATCGGCCGCCGCCCATGTAGTCGGCCAAGGCGGCGAGGAACGCTTTCTTCCGTGGTCTGCTCACGCGCAGCCGCTCGTCGTCGGACATGATGCAATCCTGGTCGGCAACGCCCGTCACATGCTTGAGATTGACCAGATAGCAGGAGTTCGAGCGGAAGAAGTGCCGGTCGGCGAGCTTGGCTTCCATGTCTTTGAGTGTGCCGTTGATAGAGTATTTGCCGTCAAGCGTGTGGATGACGATGGTGTGCCGGATCGACTCGAGATAAAGGATGTCCGTGAGATTCATCCTCATCTGCCCCTTGCCGGTTTCGATGAGCATGGAATCGTCGCCGTTGCGGCGCACCATGTCGATCGATTTCTTGAGCTCCTGCGAGAACGCGAACCATGGCAGCGGTTTGAGCAGGTAGGACAGGGCGCGCACTTCGTAGCCGCTGATGGCGTATTGCGGGGCCGCGGTGATGAAGATGATCACGACGTTGTCGTCGCGTTCGCGGATGCGGCGGGCGGCGGCCATGCCGTCTATCTCCTTCATTTCAATATCGAGCAGCAGAATGTCGTAAACGGGGGCATATTTCTCCACGATGCGCGCGCCGTCGTCGAATACGGAGACGGTGAATTGCTCGCCGGTCTCGCTTTGGTAGCGATTGAGGTAATCGAGTACCAATTGGCAGCTTGCAGGGTCGTCCTCGACGACTCCGATTCGGATATTGCGCACGATGAACCTCCACGTCTCACCGTTCAGACTACCGTCCATTCTCTCGCGGAATGAGGATATTGTGATGAAAAACCATCGATTTGAGGGGATGATAACCCCCTAATAGACTGTTTTGAGCGGTGAAAACCCGCGACACGCATTGACGATTCGGTTTGGGTGTGTATAGTAGGTCATGGCTCAACGAAGAGATCTTCGCTAAACCAACCAATAAGTAAACGCTTTGAATTGTGGCTTTGTCAAAGTAGTAAGCCGCGAGGATGGGCACCGAACAAAAATCCCTTTACAACGGATCGTGAGGCACGTACCTGCCTCTGAAAGGATGACAAATCATGGCAGAAGTCGTATTCGACCATGTTACTCGTATCTACCCGGGCAATGACAAGCCGTCTGTGGATGATCTGAACCTCGACATCAAGGATGGCGAATTCCTGGTGCTGGTCGGCCCGTCTGGTTGCGGTAAGTCTACGACCCTGCGTATGCTCGCAGGCCTCGAAGAGGTCAACAAGGGACGCATCCTCATCGGCGGCAAGGACGTCACCACGATGCAGCCGAAGGACCGCGACATCGCAATGGTGTTCCAGAACTACGCTCTGTATCCGCACATGACCGTCGCCGACAACATGGGCTTCGCCCTGAAGATCGCCGGCACCCCGAAGGAAGAGATCCGCAAGCGCGTCGAGAAGGCCGCTGAGATCCTCGACCTGACCGAGTACCTCGATCGTAAGCCGAAGGCTCTGTCTGGTGGTCAGCGTCAGCGCGTGGCTATGGGCCGTGCAATCGTCCGTGAGCCGAAGGTCTTCCTCATGGATGAGCCGCTGTCCAACCTCGACGCCAAGCTCCGTGTGCAGACCCGTACCCAGATCGCTGCTCTGCAGCGTCAGCTGGGTGTCACCACCCTGTACGTGACCCACGATCAGACCGAAGCTCTGACCATGGGTGATCGTATCGCCGTCATCAAGCTCGGCATTCTGCAGCAGGTCGGCGCTCCGACTGAGCTGTACGATCGTCCGGCCAACGTCTTCGTCGCTGGCTTCATCGGCTCCCCGTCGATGAACATCAACACCCACCCGGTGGTCAACGGCAAGGCAAAGATCGGCGAGGACACCGTGGATCTGCCGACTGAGGCCGTCAACAAGCTCACCGCCGAAGACAACGGCCAGATTGTGGTCGGCTTCCGTCCGGAAGACGCCTCCCTGGCTGCCCCGGATGAGGCCAACGCCTTCTCCCTCAAGGTCATGAACGTTGAGGATCTGGGCTCCGACGGCTACATCTACGGCAACATCATCACCGATGGCTCCGCTGCTGAGGCGTCCACCATGATGTCCGATCAGAACAAGCTCACCACGATTCGCGTGAACCCGCGTGCTCTTCCGAAGGTCGGCGATACCGTCAAGATCAAGATCGACCCGTCCAAGATGCACCTGTTCGCTCCGTCCACTGAGCTGCGTCTGAACTGAGACGATAACGAGTAACCAACCGTCGGGCGTTCCTTATGGAACGCTTGGCGGGTGGTTGAACCAATACTTGGCGGATGTGCAAACGTCCGTCAACCATTAAACGAGACATTCTCTTTCCTCTCTTATTGTCTCGTTGGAAAAGCCCCGCGTTGGTGCGGGGCTTTTCTTTTCCCGCTGTTCTCATCGTGACACTCGTAGTCCCTTTGCCGCCTGCCGTGGGTAGGTCAGCGGGTAAATTGAAGAGCTATGGAATCACATGAATTGCCACAGATGGATCCCCGTGTGCTTAAGGCCACTTCCGTGAAGGCCGAGGACCCCGCAGCGCAGAGCCCGGAGCCGCAGGCGTTGAAGATCACCGCGGCGAGCTCGAATCCGAAGATGTTCACGCTGCCGTGGGAGAAGCCGCTGGCAACATGGCCTGAGGACCTGCTGGTCAACCTGCCGCGAGGCATCTCCAGGCACGTGGTGCGTTTCGTGCACGTGGGCGACGAAGTCTACGCCATGAAGGAAATCACACGCAACGTGGCGGAACGCGAATACGAGCTGCTGCGCCGACTGCAGAAGCTGGAACTGCCTACCGTGCAGCCGATCGCCGTGGTCACCGGCCGCCATAATGCGCAAGGTGAGCCGCTGGAAGCCATCCTGGTCACCAAGCATCTGAAATTCTCGCTGCCGTACCGCGCGCTGTTCGCCCGCAACCTGCGTCCCGACACCGCCGAACGACTCATCGACGCGCTTGCCGTGCTGATGGTGCGTCTGCACCTGGCCGGCTTCTATTGGGGCGATGTGTCCCTGTCTAACGTGCTGTTCCTGCGTGACGCCGACGCTTTCTCCGCGTTCCTGGTGGACGCCGAAACCGGCGATCTGCAGGTGAACCTCACCGAAGGCCAGCGTGAATACGATGTGGATTTGGCCCGTACGAACATCATCGGCGAACTGATGGATCTGTCTTCCGGCGCATTGCTGCCGAGCAACGTGGACGAAATCGAAATCGGAAACCGCCTGGTGGACCGCTACCATTCGCTGTGGAGCGCGCTGACCGACACCGACAAGTTCAGCCCGGACGAGATGTGGAAGATCGAAAAGCGCGTCAACAAGCTCAACGAACTGGGCTTCGACGTGGACGAGCTGGAAATGAAGACCGCCGAGGACGGCAAGCGCGTGCTGGTGCGTCCGCGCGTGGTGGACGCCGGCTACGCCAACCGCAAGCTGCTGCGACTGACCGGTCTTGACGTGCAGGAGAACCAGGCCCGCCGTCTGCTCAACGATCTGGACGCCTACCGCACCTCCACGTGGCGTGATGGCGAGGATCTCGAAATCGTGGCCACCGACTGGATGCGCGAGGTGTTCGAGCCGACCGTGCGCATGATTCCGCACGAATACCGCTCCCAGATTGAGCCGGCGCAGTTCTTCCATGAGGTACTCGACCATCGTTGGTTCCTTGCGGAGAAGGCCGGCCACGACGTGTCCATGACCGAAGCCGTGAAGAGCTATGTGGAGAACGTGCTGCCGCAGTACAAGCTCGATCAGAAGGATTTGGACGTGTTGAACGACGAAGCCGATTCCGGCGTGATCGACGACGAATACACGTACAACGATCCCGATGACGACGGCTACAACCCCGACGACGATCCCGACGCGGCGGTGTGGAGCCACTGATTCTGCACGTTAGCATGGTCCGTAATTGCTGGAGCCTCTAACACAAGAAAAGCTCAGGAAAACAAAAGAAGCTCAAGCTGGAAAAGCTTGAGCTTCTTTGTATGTATCGCAAATATATAACGATTACTTGGCTGCGGCAGCCGCTTCACGACGTGCGCGCGCCACGGCGTACAGCGTGATGCCGGCCGCGACGGACGCGTTCAGCGACTCGACCATATTCGACATCGGAATGCCGGCGATGGAATCGCAAGCCTCTCGTACCAGACGGCTCAGGCCGTTGCCTTCCGAGCCGAGCACAACCACCAGCGGATCGGTTTCGAAACCGGTTTCGCCGACGAGCGCATCGCCGCCGCCGTCAAGACCGACGCTGTAGTAGCCGCGTTCCTTCAGGCTTTCGATCGCCTTCGTCAGATTCACCACGCGAGCCACTGGCATATGCGCGGCGGCGCCCGCCGACACCTTCCATGCGGCGGCGGTGACCGAAGCGGAACGACGTTCCGGCAGAATCACGCCGTTCGCGCCGAATGCGGCCGCGGAACGGATGACCGCGCCGAGGTTCTGCGGATCGGTGACGCCGTCCAGTGCGATGAACAGCGGACGTGCCGCGATGCGCGCGCTTTCCGAATCGGCTGCTTCCATGGCACGCGCCTTCTTATCGGCGCGGTCCACGAGCTCTGCCAGCGAGGAATACTGGAACGGTTGCGCCTTCAGCACCACGCCCTGATGGTTCGACGAGCGTGCGATACGGTCCATTTCGAGCCTGTCGGCTTCCAGCAGATGCAGTCCGTGGATGCCGGCGAGACGCACGATTTCGCGCGTGCGATCGTCATGCTCGATACGTGCCGCCACATACAGCGTGGTTGCCGGCACGCCACAACGCAGCGCCTCAAGCACCGCGTTACGGCCGATGACCAGATCGTCGGATTCCGAAGTGAACTTCGCCACGCGACGACGTGCCGCCAGTCGCGGATCGGCCATCTTGCGGCGATCCGCCGCCTTCTTCGCCTTGTAAGCCTTGTGATATACGCGATCTTCGGCCTTGGGAGTCGGCCCCTTGCCCTTCAGCGCGTTACGATGCTTTCCGCCCGACCCCTTGGTCGGTCCTTTTTTCATTGCCATAGTTGTCCATTGTCCCAGCACCCCGGGAAAAGGCGGCGGCTTCGCGTCTGCTCGATATTGCTCGATATGATGGCAAGAATGGAGAAGAACAAAGAGATTTTCGGATTGCCCCTCATGTTCTGGGGTCTGTGGGTCACGCTGCTTATTCTGTGGATGGGCCGCTTCGTCACGTCGTTCCTCTCCATGTACCTCGTTTCCGACATGCATGTGAGCGCGGGCGTGGCTGGCACTATCGTCTCCATGTACGGTTTCGGCGGTATTTTCGGCTGCCTGTACGGTGGTGCGCTGTCTGACCGATTCGGGCGCCCCGCGATGATTGTTATCGGCAATCTCGGTTCCGCGGTGATGCTGGTTTTGTTGGCTTGTATCGGCAATCCTTGGATTATGGCGATTACGTTGCTGATATACGGTGCGATTTCATCTATGCCGACGCCTGCGGTCGCGGCTTACGTTTCCGACGTGGTGCCGTTTCGCAAGCAGAAGCGTGCGTATTCGCTGCAAACATGGGCTGCGAATTTCGGCTTCGCTATCGGCCCGATCATCGCCAACCAGCTTGTCAAAATCTCCTATTCGCTGATGTTCTATGCGGAAGCGGCTGTGTTGGTATTCGCTACGTTGCTGATGATGGCATTCTTCAAAGAGGCCGGGCTGGGCGTGCACGGTGTCGGACGGTCTGTGAAACGCTTCGTGGAACGTTCTGGCACTGCGCAAACGGCTCAATCGCAGCAATCGAAATTCTCCATTTGGCGCAGCTATCGTCGTGCCTGCACCGACAAAGCGCTCATGTCGATGGTGGTGCTGATGTTCCTGTACACGCTGGCGTATTACCAGATTGTCAGCGGACTTCCGATTTCGATGACGCAGATTGGGCTTGGTACGGACGAATATTCCAGCCTGCTGACCATCAACGGAGGCATTCTGTGTTTGCTGCAGATTCCTGCGATCGCGCTGTTCCAGCGGATGAGCAACACCCGTGTGCTGGTGCTGGGCATGTCCATTACTGCGGTTGGCTATGCGTTCCAAATCGGCGCCGATTCGTGGGTGACGTTCGCGATTGCGACCGTGCTGTGGACGCTCGGCGAGCTTGGCACATTCCCGATTGCCGCTACGACGGTGGCGAATATCGCGCCGAAGGATGTACGCGGCACGTATCAGGGCTTGTACAACCTGGTGTGGTCGCTATCCAACGCGTTTTCGCCGCTTGTCGGAGGCTGGATTTTGAACGCGTTCGGCAGTCACGTGCTGTGGACCTGCTGCACGGTGATGTTCGTAATTGTGGCGATTGGTTTCTACGTGACGCGCGGCCCCCGCGAACGCGCCGCAGCCCGCAATCTTGCGATGGAGGAACTGTAGCGGTTGCGCTGCGCAGGTGGCGTGCGGTAGATACGCCACCGAACTTGCCAGACAACTTAACATAACTTAACAGCAACTTCGCATCTGTTAAGTTCGCTGGTAAGTTGCTGTTAAGTTCGTGCGAAGTTAACGGAAAGCGATGTATTGGCGTGATTGTGTGGCACAAATAATGGACATTGCCGGCAAGACAGGGGTGCATGTGCGCGTATGAAAAAGCGGGAGGCCGCGATTCGGTTGGATCGCGGCCTCCCGCTATGCGATTTAAAAAATCGGAAAGAAGAGAATCGGTGCCGCAGCGTTCGCTGCGGCGGTGCCTTGCCTCACGCGGTCTGTTTCAAAGAGATGGCCTGACGCGGTTCGGCTTGCCTTCCTGCTTGAAGGTCTTACTTGTTGAGGACCTTCTTCATCAGATCAGCGGAAGCCTTGGCAAGTGCGAACTGGCCGAAGCCCGGATCGATGGAAGCGAGGTTGGAGTTGAGGATCTGGTTGAAAGTGTCGTTGTTCTTCATGATGTTTCCTTTCGGACGACCGCCTGGTTTCTTGCTTCTTTTTTTCTTCTCTACATCGTGCGGTGCGTCGCTATTGTGTTGTTTTTCTTGTTCTTCGTTCTTCTGTTGTTTTTCTGTTGTGCCTTTACTATACGCACGTCGGTATGCGTCTGGCATGCCGCAATCGTCATTTCTATTGTAAAATCATCGGGTTATCTTGAAGAAAATGTGATTACTGTGCCCGCATAACAACACAATCGCCGTATCGTACGCTGACACGAGACGGAACATATCCATTCCCATGTCAACGCACGATACGGCGATATCGGCGTAAATCAGCGGAATAATCGTAAATCAGCGGGGCTGACGGAAGTGACGGTCACCGATTGGATCGAACGGCGTGTGCGGTTCAAGCTGGTACCAGTATGCCACCGACGCGACGTCATCCTGCCGCTCGAAATTGCCGGCTTCCTCGGTGCCGATCTGCTGCCAGGTGACGCGCAGGTCAGAATCGAAATAAATCGGATCCGGAATGTGCCAGCGGTACAGGCCGCGCATGACGGGTGTGGCCACATCCCAGTAGTCGCTTTCGCGGTGCGCGGCGAGGCGTTGCGAATAGAACGGGAATCCCAGGTACGGTCCGGTGAACGTGTTCTCGCGCATGCGGCCGTGCTCGTCGAAGTCGGCGAAACTCCACGCGCCGCCGAAGTAGTCTTCCGCTCCGGTGCTGCACCACGTCGGGTACTGTTCATCGCCGTCGATGTACATTTTGACTTCGCCTTCGCCCCACCAGCGGCTTTCCAGCGCGGTCAGCGCAAGGTAGGTGCCGATGTACGCGCCATGGCCGTGCACATTGTCGAGAATCGTGTAGTCACGGGCAATTTCGGTGACGCGTTCGCGGCGCCACTGCGCATGGAAGCGCATCGCATCGGCTGGCAGCGCGTCGTATTCCGTGTAGTCGATTTGGTAGAAGAAGGCCGGCACGTCCTCGTTGTGATCGTTGCGCAGCACAATGCGCGCGTGCTCGAACGGCATGGCGAAATAGCAGTTGAAACCTCGATTTGGCACCACCATGATCGGGATGGAATTGATACGGCAGGCCTGTGCGTGACCGCAGCAGAAGAAATCGCCGATCGGGCACTGCACGGACGGCGTCTCCTCGCCATCCCAATAGAATTCGAGGATGAGATTGCGCAGTACGTTCGGACCGGTCGGGGAAGTGCGGTCGGTGACCGTCATCCAAATGTGGCGAATCACGCCCGGGCCATCGACGTCCATCAGCGTGACCGAATCGCCCGCCTTGATCGTCTGGATGCAAGGGCTGCCCTTACGTGACGGGCCGAGCGCGCTGGCAGCGGTGGCTGCAGTGCCCTTGCCGCCGGTCGGGTTTTCGGCGTTGACGCAACGTGTACGGCCGTGGTCCGTCGCGATTGCTAGCGAATCGAGGGCACCGTTGCCGAAACCGGAAGTCGCCATAGTATTCATTGTTCTCTCCTTTGTTAAACAGCTTGGGAAACGCGGAAATGGGTGCGCCGCCTACCACTACCGACTATCGTAGATCCCCCTTGCAGTGGGCGCGTCGATAATGCCGGCTACGGTGCTGAAAGCCGCCGCGGCCGGTTGTATCTGTTTTTGCGTTATTTCACAACATCCCAGCGTTGTTGGGTCGCGTTACTTCACTGCACCGGCGGTGATACCCTGCGACAGCTTGCGCTGGAAGATGATGAAGAAGATGATGGTCGGGATGATGCTCAGCAGCGAAGCCGATGCCAGCGTGGTCGCTTCCATGGTGCGCTGGCCCTGCAGGGTGGCGAGTGCCAGCGGAATGGTCTGTACGTCATCGCTCATGAGGAACGCCATCGGAATCATGTATTCGTTCCACGTCCACACGAAGAAGAACACGAACAGCACGCTGATGGTCGGCCAAGAAATTGGCAGCACCACCTTGCGCAGGATTTGCCAGCGAGAGGCGCCGTCGATGGCCGCGGCCTCAAGGATGGCCTGCGGGAACGTGCCGTATACGGAGGACAGCAGATAGGTGCCGTAGGCGCTTTGGATGATGGTGAAGATGATGATGATCGCGAGTTTGGTGTTGTACAGACCGACCTGCTTGAACATGGTGTACAGCGGGTAGAGCAGCGCTTCCTGCGGCATCATGTTGGCGAGCATGATGCCGAGCACGATCCAGGTGTTGCCCTTGACCTTGCCGATGCCGAGCGCGAAGGAGTTGAGCACCGACAGCACGACCGCCGCGACAGCCACCACTAGGGAGATGATGAAGCTGTTCCAGAACTTCAGCGGGAAGTTGGTGGTAGTCCAGAAGGAGATGATGCCTTCCATGGTGAAGTGCTTCGGCAGGGAGAGCGGGCCGGTGGCGTTGTAATCGGCGGAGGTCTTGAACGCGTTGACGGTCAGGACGAGCAGCGGGAACAGGACGAGCAGAGCTCCGGCGACGAGCAGGATCAGGGTGATCCAGTCACCTGCGGAACGCACGTGCTGCGTTTTCTTCGAGGCCTTGCGCGCGGCGGCCGTGGACATGGAATAAGTCATGATGGCACCTTTGCTTTTCGGATTTTTAGTATGTTCTTGCGATTGTTTTTCGGGTTTTCTCTCAGACGAGTTCCTTCTCGACGTGCTTCTGCACGAGGGTGAACACGATGGAGAAGACGATGATTACCACAGTCAGCGCTGTGGAGATTGCGGCACCGTAGCCCACCTGCTGCACCTGGAAGAACTGGTTGTAGGAGTAGTACGACGGAACCGTGGTGGAGGTGCCCGGACCGCCCTTGGTGAGCAGGTAGACCGGAGCGAAGGTCTTCAGTGCGCCGATGGTTGCGGTGAGGATGACCACCAGCAGTTCAGGGATGATGGACGGCAGGGTGACCACGCGGAACTTCTGCCACCAGTTGGCGCCGTCAAGACCTGCGGCCTCGTAGAGTTCCGGATCGACGCGCTGCAGGCCCGACATGAAGATGACGATCGGGTAGCCGAGCTGGATCCACACCAGGATGAACATGAGGATCGGCAGTGCGCTGTCAGGGCTGCCCAGCCAGTTGTGCTGCAATGCACCCAAGCCGATCTTGGCGAGCAGTGCGTTGACGGCACCGTCCTCCGGGCGGAAGATCCAGCCCATGATGATTGCGGCGACGGCCACCGGAAGCAGCTGCGGCAAATAGAACAGCGCGCGCAGGAAGGAAGCGGTTTTGCCGCCGAACTTCTTTTGGATCACGTCGGTGAGCAGAGACGAGATGAACAGGCCGAGGATGGTAGGGATGACCACGATAGCCACGATGATCCAGAACGAGTTAGCGAAGGAAATCCAGAACGTCGAATCGGAGAACAGGCGTTTCCAGTTTTTCAGGCCGACCCACTTGACGGGACCGACGCCACGCCAGCGGGTGAAGCTCAGGTAGATGTTCCAGATGAACGGAACAACAACTACCGCGAACAGACCGATGAGGCCGGGGATGAGGTATGGAACGAATTTCGCGGAGCGGTTGCCGGGAAGTCTCGACATGGAGGCTTCGTGCTTGGTCTTTTGAGACATTGCAAGTCCTTTGAAATATTGATGATCCGAGGGATTTCCGATGGATTGTTCTGTGATGACGCACGATTTGGCGCGATGCGACGTGCGGAATGTATGGGGGAGGAAAGGGTTGGTGCGGTCCGCCCGAAGACGGGCCGCACCATTATTGGAGTTGGAATGGAAAGGAAGGATCGGTTGTTTTTAGTTGTTCTTGACGCCCATGTCCTCGATGCCGGTGTCGTACTTCTCGTGGATGTTCTTGAGCACGTCTGCCGGCTTCTTGGTGCCGTTGACCAGCTCCTGGAACTCCGCTGGAACCGCGTCGGTGAGGTTGGAGGCCGCGTAATCCGGGTAGTAGCTGAGCTTGCCGTCCTTGGCGTAGGAATCGTATTCCTCGATCATGGCCTTGCTCTTCGCGTCGGTGATCTTGCTGGTGTCTGCCGCTACCGGAATGCCGCCTGCGTTGCCGAGGAAGTTCTGCACATCATCGGAGAGGACGTAGTCGATGAACTTGGCGGACAGATCCTTGTGGTGCGACTTCTCAGGAATCACCAGCAGGTTGCCTGCGCAGCCGACTGCGTAGTTGGATTCCGGCATGACGGCCGCGTCCCAATCGAACGACTTGATCTGCTTGACGAAACGGCCCTGGTTCCAAGTACCAGTCTGGTAGATCGGATATTCGTCCTTGATGAAGGCCTGCGTGGTGTCCTCGGCCTTCATGCCAGTGGCGTTGCGGGAGATGAAGCCCTTGTCAAGCCACTCGTTGATGGTCTTGACGGAGTTGGTCAGCACTTTGGAATTCCAGTCGACGTCACCCCTGTACAGCTGCCAGTTGTCGATGAACTTGGAGTCGGCATTCTTGGAAACGAGCTGCCACCACAGCCACATCACGCCGTATTCCTGCGCGTCGGCTGCAATCGGGGTCACGCCGGCGTCCACGAACTTCTGGCAGGCGTCCACGAACTCGTCGTAGGTGGTCGGAATCTTGATGTTGTACTTGGCGAACAGGTCCTTGTTGTAGTAGACGCGCTGGAATTCAGCGTAGCTGGTCATACCGTACCAGGTATCGCCGTCCATGATGCCGTTCTCGTCGTACTTGGCGACTGCTGCGTTTGCGCCGGTCACCTTCTTGTCCCAGCCGTACTGCTTGACATAGTCGCCGAGGTCGGTGAGCAGGCCCATGGTGGAGAGCACGCCGGCGGAGCCGTTGCCGCGGTTGGATTCCATGAGGTCCGGGGCTTCGTCGGAGTTCAGGAATTGGCTGCCGTTCTGCGCGATCTGGGTGAAGGACTTGCGCTCGAAGTTGATCTTGACGCCGGTCTCTTTTTCGAAGGCCTTGGCCGCGCGACGCCAAGCCTGAGTCTGGCCTGCGTCGTCCTCTTCGTAATACCAGAACGACAGGCTGTCCGGCTTTTCCTCGTCCTGTGCGGTATCGCTACCACATGCGGCGAGGGAGGTCAGCGACAGTGCTGCGATGGCCAGCGTGGCCAGTCCTCGTTTGATGTTCATTGCTATTCTCCTTGTTTCCTTCTTGAGGCGCGCCCTGCGGCACGGCTCACATCTGGTTGTATTGAAACGTTTCGATGACGTGCGTGCGATTCCGCGGTCCGTTTGGATTCGCCGGATTTCGCCCGGCTTGTTCGTTTGTTCGGTTTCTTCGGAGACCGTTATATCGTCATTGAAACGTTTCGATTATCCGTATGAAATTATGTTGCCTTGCGATTCCGTCCGGCCGCTCTGCCTTCCGGTAATCGCAGGAAAATCTATATTGTTCCGCCGGACCCCGCTTCCGCAACGGATCCGCGTCGCTTCAGCGCGGGTTCGATGAGTTCCACGGAACCTTTGATGTCGGTGTGCTCCTCGATGGCGGAGACCAACAGGTTCATGGCTTCGGCGCACAGCTCCTCCGGCATGACCGGCATTTCGGTGATGGGGAAGCGCGTCGGCTCGCCTTCGAAATACGTGCCGCACGACAGGACCGAAACGTCCTGCGGAATCGACATGCCCGCGTTGTGCAACGCCATCAGCACCTGGCTGAGGACGCTTGCGTTCGCTTGGTTGATGATGGCGGTCGGGCGGTCGGGGTGCGCGAAGACGGTGCTGACGAAGTGCTGCGCGTCGAAGCTGTCCGCTTCGTAATGTTCGGATTCGATGACCGTCATGCCGAGCTCCTTCGCGTGCGCCAGCAGGCTTTCGCGGAAGATGACGACGTAACCGGAATGGCGGTTGTAGTCGGATTCGTTGTTGCGCAGGAACACGATGGTGCGGTGTCCCTTCTCGTACAGGAAGTCGACGGCCTTGCGGCCCATCAGCGCGAAATCGATGTCCACGCAGGCGCAGCCGGCGTGCGACGACGGATAGCCGATAGCCACGCACGGCTTGGAAAAAGTGCCGGATTGAGCGGCGCGCTCGTCATCCTGCTCTACGTCGAGCAGCACGATGCCATCCGCAAGATTGCTTTGCGTCACGCGGCGGATATCCTTCACTGCATCCGGACCGGTCAGCAACATCACGTCATACCCTGCATTCCTTGCGGCCCATGCGGTGCGCAGGAAGTAGGCGTTGTACCTGGCCTGGTTGATGTCGCCTCGAATCGGGGCGCTCAACGCGATGATCTGGTTGCGCATGCCGCGCATCTTACGGGCGCTGGCGTCCGGAGTGTAACCGAGCTTCTCTACGGCGGCCATGACTTTGTCGGTGGTTTTCGCAGAGATTGAACGCTTGCCGGATAGTACATAGGAGACGGTGCTGGCGGAAACTCCCGCTTCGCGGGCCACGTCTTTGATGCCTGCCATGCGTCTCGCCTCCCTCTTGTGCCGTTCTATCCGCTATTTATCGAATCGTTTCGTCGAAACGTTTCACTTAGCATAGCGCGACTATAAAATCATGTCAATCGTACGGCACGTCGCGTTCTCCCGTATGGGTTTATCGCCTATACGGGAGAACTACGCGTAGTTAGCGCTTCTTGCCGGACTTGCCGACCTTGCCAAACGTGAACGCGCGGACGATCGCCACAATGCCAAGTGCAACCAACGCGCATCCGCCAAACAGAATCAGCCAACCGGTGGAGGCCAGCGGGCTGAACAGCATGATGCAGCCGGCCACAATCGAAATCAGCGCGTAAATCACAGCCCATGCGGAACTTGGCATATGCCACGACTCAACCAGCGCCATCACGCCTTCCATCATCCAGCCGAGGCCCACCACCATAGTGACGAGCACTGCCAGCATGGCGCCGGACAGGGTCGCATTCTTCAGCATGACCACGCCACCGACTGTCAGCAACAGGCCGACCAGAATGTCAAGCACGCGCCAGCCTCCCGGCAGACCGAGCTCCACAATTGCGGTGACGATACGGATCACCCCGGAAATCACGAAATACGCGCCCAACGCAACCGCGGCGATCTTCAGCGTCACCCCCGGCCAGATGAGTAGCGCAATGCCGAGCACAATCGCCATCACGCCGAGCACGCCATACACACCGCGAATGGCATTCTTCGCGCGTTGCGGCAGCCACGATTCCACCAACTTGAACGGGCTTACCGGCTCCCACTCGCCACTGTCGTTGCTATGGCTATTCGGGTCGTAACCATACGGATTACCGTACGGATATCCATACGGATTGCCGTAGGGGTTGCCATATGGATTGCCGGAATAGCGAGGGGTCTGCTCGGCATCTGGTCCGCCGCTTTGTGGACCGTCCTGCTGTTGCGATTGCTGTGCTTGCTGGCTCGGTGCATAGGCGCCGTATCCCGGCTGCGGTGGTTGACTGGGGTCATTGGGATTGCCGGGATTCATATTTGGATAGCTCATGATGCCCTCCTTCAGAAAAACATGCTTTGAGGCGTCGTTTGCTTCAAAGACGTGCTTTCATTTTAGGCACCCTGCCTGTTTTCAGCCATCAACAGAATCGGCCGGCCTGCCTATTGGCAAGTCGGCCGGAATTATGCCGCGAATCGGCGGTTATGCTTGAGGCTGAAGCTGGCTTAGCTTAGAACAGCTTGAGCTGAACGTTGAGGCTGAGCGGCTGGTCGGCGGGCAGCTGGTACTGCTCATGCACCGGCGACATCCACGAATCGTCGCCGCCGACGCCCATTTGCGCGGCCAGCAGACGCAGGAACATGTGACGCGGCTTCGGCAGCTCATCCTGATGCAGCGCCTCTTCCAGCATCGTGCTCGAATACGGCAGTAGGCTCATCGCGAACGGCTTTGCGCCGGCACCGCGCTTCACGCGCACACCGTGGCCGGAATCGTCCGTGATCTCCGCCCAACGCACATCCTCATGATTGCCGGTTTCCTGCGGCAGCAGGTACGGCGCGCAATCATCGCCAGCCGTCGTGCTCCATACACCCAGCTTCGCGTGCCTGCGGTCGGCGTACGTCTCTTCCGGACCGGCGCCGTAGAATCGCAGGTTCGCATATTCCACCGGCAGCGCCCATTCGATACCGAACGCCGGAATCGTTGGCAGATCGCCGTTCTTCTCGCCTGGATACTCGACGTCGAGCGAAACGAGGCCGGCCGTGTCGGCAACGTAACGGACCGTCACTTTCGTGCGCTGCGGAATCGCCAATTCGTACGTATACGTGGCTTCCACGGCATTTTCTCCACGATTTGCGATCGCGCAGTCGACGCAACGCGCATACTTTCCTGCGACCGCCCACGCGGCACGTTCGAAAGCGTGTCCAGCACCGCGATCGTTGTCCGTCAGCGGACGGAACGTGGTGATCGACGGGCGGCGCAGCACGAATTCGCGCTCGCCGAACGTATATGAAACCATACCCCCTTGTGTGCGGGAGAACAGTGCTTCACGACCCTGTCCGCGCACGCCGGCGTTCCAGCGGCCAAGGGTGACGGTGCCGTCGGCCGGAGCTCCGGCCGCGTCAACGGCATCTGCAGTGGTCTTCGCACCTGCCACCACGCACTGGCCGAACGCCAGCTCGTAGCCGGCCGGTGCCCAATCGCAAGCGTTGCCAAGCTGCTGCGATACCTCCAAAACCAGCTCTTCGGCGTTGCTGCGGTAGTCATCAACCGGCCAATCGACTTCGAATGAAGCGCTCTCGCCGGCGGCCACGTCGAAACGGCGCGTAGTCGACCATACCGGCTTGCCGTCGGCCAAAATCCGCAGCACGAAGCGATAATCGCCCGTAGACACGAACAGATTGTCGTTCGTAATACGCGCTTCATCGACCGAAACCGCAATTTTCACGTTCGCATACAGCTGCTTGACTTCCTGCGCTTTCGGCGAGGGGGTGCGGTCGGCGAACAGCAGGCCGTCGCCGGAGAATTCGTAATCGCTTGGACGATCGCCGAAATCGCCGCCGTAGCACATGCGTGTCGTGCCGTCGGGCAGCTTGGTCTCGATTGCCTGGTCGATGAAATCCCAAATGAAACCGCCCTGGTACATCGGGTAGCGTTCCAACGCCGTGTATTCGTCCATATTGCCGCACGAATTGCCCATTGCGTGCATGTATTCGCAGGAAATGTACGGCTTCTTTGGACCGTCCGTATGTGCCGGGCTGCCGTCGTTCAGATAGCGTTCGATTTCGTCAGCATGCGCGTACATACGGCTTTCGATGTCCGTCACATCCTCGAATTCGCGCATGTGCACGGAACCCTCGTAATGTACCGGACGATTCGGATCAATCGTGTGCGCGTGGCGATACATCGCACGAAAAACCTCGCCCGCGCTCGACTCGTTGCCAAGCGACCAGATCAGCACGCTCGGATGGTTGTAATCGCGGCGCATCATGCTGTTGATGCGGTCCACGCACGCGCCCTCCCATTCGGGGCGGCTGCCGGGGATGCCGTCTTCAGGACGCTCGACATTGTTTGCCACCCACGTGCCGTGCGTCTCCATATTCGTCTCGTCGATCAGATACAGACCGTACTCGTCGCACAGGTCGTACCAATACTCCTGGTTGGGGTAGTGGGAGGTGCGGATGGCGTTGATGTTGTGCCGCTTGCAGAAGACCACGTCGGAAAGCATGTCCTCGCGGGTGATCGCGCGGCCGCGCTTCGCATCGAATTCGTGGCGGTCCGCGCCCTTGAACACGATGCGCTTGCCGTTGATCGTCATGATGCCGTTTTCGATGCGGAACGTGCGGAAGCCGATCTTCTGCGTCACGGTTTCGATGATGGCGCCGTCATGTCCGACGACGCGTACGGTCAGCGTGTACAGCGTCGGCGATTCCGCGCTCCACGGTGCGATGTTCGTCATTTTGCCGGAATTAAGGGCGATTTCGCCGTTGCAGGCCTGCGTTGATTCCCATACGACATTTCCGTCGCCGTCGCGCAGCGTGCTTTCGATAGTCATCGCGTCGGCGGGGTTGCGCAAGGTGAGTGCCGCGTTGAGTTCGGCGGTGTCGGCCGTACCGGCGGTGTCGGCTGCGGTGTAGTCGGCTTCAAGCTGCACGGTTTCGACGTGCGTATGCGGCTGGGCGGCGAGCTCGACGGTGCGGAACAGGCCGTGCAGTCGCCAGAAATCCTGGTCTTCCAGCCAAGAGGCGCTCGAATATTCGTAGCAGGCGACGGTGAGCGTATGCTCGGCTTCGGGGGAATCGGCGGCGTTGCCATTGCCGTTTCGCAGCGCTTCCGTCACATCGAATTCGCTCGGCGTGAATCCGTCCTCGCCGTAACCCACGAACGTGCCGTCAAGCCATACGTAGATCGCGGTGGCGGCACCGTGGAAGGTGAGGCTGACCGTGCCGTCGTTTTCCAGCGTGCGCGCAAGCTGCGCGTCGAGCGCGAATCGACGGCGGTAGATCGCCACATGGTTGTTTTCCGGAATATTTGGCGCCTGCGGATCCTCGTGACCGTCCCACGGATATTGGATGTTGACGTACTTGTTCTTGAGATAGCCGGCCATCTGCAAGTGGCCCGGCACCTCGATCGCGCCGAAATCGCCATCCTCGAAATCGACGGCCGCGAACGGAGCGCTTTCCACGTCCACGTTGCGCGCTTGTTCGATACGAACCTTCCATTCGCCGTCGAGGCTCTGCTTCGGCTCGCGCGTCTCGCCGATGACATATCGGTGGCTGGAATGTGCCGGCTTGCGGTTCGCTGCGAACACCGTCGGATCGGTGAGCCAGCTTGCACTTGCCGTGGTTGCATGTACGATTGCGAGTTCGGCTGTATCTGCCATCTTGCATCCCCCTGTATTACTTGGTGTCACTGCATCGTTGCGGTTGCGCCGTGCGATGTTGCACGACCGTTTAGTAATGAATTTTACTAACTGCCGATAATATATCATACTTCATGGTATCGTGCACCCGTCGCGTGCCATGCATCGTTCCGCCACATGTCCATTTTTCACACGCCGAGGATGTGCGATAATAACAGGATGCGCCGATGGCGTCCGCCCGGTGCCCACAACCGCGCAGCGTTGCCTCGCCTTTGCAAAATGCTTGCGATTCCGCGGATTTTCGATTTCCGCGATTCGAGGCATACGTAAGACGGGGGAGAGCTGACTACTCCGCGGCGCTCCCAAGGAGATCACCATGGATGATCGCAAGAAAGATCAGTCCATCCAGTCCCATGCCAATTTTGACGGCGATTCCGCTACGGGCGATCGCACGCAGATTCGGCAGGATCAGCAAAACCAGCAGCCGCCACAAATCGACCCGTCGCTTGCCGACGCGCAAGCCGTGGCCGCATCGCTCGGCGTCGATCCGAACACCGGTCTGAGCCAAGCCGAAGCTGAACGCCGACTCGCGCAATACGGGCCGAACGAGCTCGCATCCGCACCACCCGTGCCAAAATGGAAGAAGTTCCTGGCGCAGTTCAAAGACCCCCTCGTCTACCTGCTGCTCGCTGCCACCGGCATCTCGCTCATCGCATGGTTCATCGAAAAAGCCAACGCTGCGCCAGGCGCGGAAGGCGGCGAAATACTGCCGTTCGACGCCATCGTCATTGTGCTTATCCTTATCGTCAACGCGGTACTCGGCTACATTCAGGAATCGAAAGCGGAAGAAGCCGTCGAAGCGCTCTCCCAAATGACCGCGCCGCAAACCAACGTGCTGCGCGACGGCAAAATCGCACGCATCAACACCGTCGACGTGGTGCCGGGAGACATGGTCGTGCTCGGTGAAGGCGACTCCATTCCCGCCGACGGACGTCTGCTCGCCGCCGCCAGCCTGCGCGTGGCGGAAGCGAGCCTGACCGGTGAAAGCGTACCGGTCGGCAAAAACGTCGACACACTTGCCGAAGCCAAGGCCTTGGGTGATCGCGCCAATATGGTGTTCAACGGCACGTCCGTGACGCAAGGCACCGGCCGCGCAATCGTGACGAGCACTGGCATGCGCACGCAGGTCGGTAAAATCGCGGACCTTCTGCAGGCCACGGATGATGATGACAGTCCGCTGCAGAAGGAAATGAACTACGTTTCCAAGATTCTCGGCATCGCGGTGTGCATTATCGCGGCGGTCGTGCTGGTGGCGCTTGCGCTGACCGAAGGCTTCAACGACATCCACGACGTAATCGATTCGCTGCTGCTATCCGTTTCGCTGGCCGTCGCGGCCGTGCCGGAAGGGCTCGCCGCGATTCTGACAGTCGTGCTCGCGCTCGGCGTGCGCCGCATGGCCGAACATCATGCGATCGTCAAGAAACTGCATTCCGTGGAAACGCTCGGTTCCGCGTCGGTGATCTGCTCCGACAAAACCGGCACGCTCACCCGCAACGAGATGACGGTGGAACGCGTGGTCACGCCGAGCGGTGAGGTGCAGCTGACCGGCACCGGCTATGCGCCAGAAGGCAGAATGATTGCGATTGACGCGGCGGAAGCCGCGGGAATTACGGGAGCCGCCGAAGCGGCGCAGGCCGAGGCCGTCACCACGCTGGCCGTGGGCGCGATCGCAAACGACGGCGAGCTTCGCGAGACCGCCGTCGAAACCGTGCGGAACGGCGCGGATTCCGCTTCCTCTGCCAATACGTTATGGGAGGCCGTGGGCGATCCGACTGAGGTGTCGCTTATCGTCGCCGCACGCAAGGTGAAGGCCGATCGTAAGTACGCGAACTACACGCGCGTGGGCGAGATTCCATTCACCTCCGACCGCAAACGCATGGCCGTCGTCGCGCAGGACAACGCCGATGCCGGGCGTCTCACCGTCTTCGCCAAGGGTGCCCCCGATGTACTGCTCGGCTACTGCAGCCGAATCGCAGTCAACGGTGCCGTCCGCCCGATGACGCAAGGCGATCGCCAGCAGATTCTCGCAGCCGTGGAACGTCTGTCCGCCGAAGCGTACCGCACGCTTGGCCAGGCATACCGTCCGCTCGGCACCGCGTCGCTTGCCGATGTGCCGGGTGTGGCGATCAACGCCGCCGGCCATGTGGTCGATATAGCCGAGCAGAGCGACGTGCTGGAAAACGATCTGATCTGGGTCGGCATGGTGGGCATCATCGATCCGCCGCGCACCGAAGTGCGCGATTCCGTCGCCGAAGCGCACCGCGCCGGCATCCGTACTGTCATGATCACCGGCGACCATCCGCTGACCGCGGCACGCATCGCCAGCGATTTAGGCATCATCGACGCGACCGGTGCCGCGGACCTCGGCAGCACCGTGCTTACCGGCACCCAACTCGACGAGCTGCCGGACGAAGCCGCATTCGACAACGCCACCCGCAACATCTCCGTCTACGCGCGCGTCGCGCCGGAACACAAGCTGAAGATCGTCGAATCGCTGCAACGGCAAGGCAATATCGTGGCCATGACCGGCGACGGCGTGAACGACGCGCCCGCCGTCAAAACCGCGGATATCGGCGTCGCGATGGGCATCACCGGCACCGAAGTGACCAAGCAGAGCGCCAAGATGATCCTCGCCGACGACAACTTCAGTACCATCGTCGAAGCGGTGCGCGAAGGCCGTGGCATTTTCGACAACATCCGTAAATTCCTGCGATACCTGCTCAGCTCCAACGTGGGCGAGGTCTTCACGGTTTTCGGCGGTGTGATGCTGGCCGGCTTCCTCGGCATCTCGCAGCCGGGCAGCCAAGGCGTGACCGTGCCGCTGCTCGCCACGCAGCTGCTGTGGATCAACCTGCTCACCGACGCGGCACCGGCCTTGGCGATGGGCGTCGATCCCTCCACCGACGACGTGATGGCCCGCAAGCCGCGCAAACTCACCGACCGCGTGATCGACGGGCAGATGTGGGGCGACATCATCTTCATCGGCATCATCATGGCCGCCGTCACGCTGATCGGCATGGACATGCACCTCGCCGGAGGTCTGTTCACGGACCGTTCCGTGGATGCCATCGGACATGACGCGCAGATGACGGAAGCGCGCACGATGGGCTTCACCATCCTGGTCTTCGCGCAGATGCTTAACGCGTTGTGCTCGCGCTCGCATGACCAGTCGGTGTTCGTGGGGCTGTTCGCCAACAAGTGGCTGTGGGGTGCGATCGCACTGTCCACGCTGCTGCAGCTTGCGGTGGTCTACGTGCCGTTCCTCAACACCGCGTTCGGTACCGTGCCGCTGTCCGCGGGTGCGTGGGTCGAATGCCTCGGCCTGGCGATGATTGTGCTCGTCGCCTCCGAGCTGCGCAAGTGCGTGCTACGTGCGATGCATCGGCGGTGATGCTGGCTTATAGCGTCGACGGGCTAGACTGGACGACAGTTGGTGGGCGCGCGTTGGCTGCGCGCCCGCTCATATGACGATTGTTCCGGTGATGTTTGGAGGAATTTCGATGCTGCTGTCCGATCGCGACATTCTCGCCGCACAGGCCGACGGTCATATCTCACTCGATCCGTGGACCCCGGAGATGGTGCAGCCGGCATCGATTGACGTGCGATTGGACCGTTTCTTCCGTTTGTTTAACAATCATGCGTACACGTACGTGGATCCGGCTGAGAATCAGGGCGAGCTGACCGAACAGTTCGAAGTCAAACCGGACGAACCGTGGATCCTGCACCCGGGCGAGTTCGCGCTCGGGTCCACATGGGAGTATGTGAAGCTCGATGCATCCATCGCGGCTCGTCTTGAAGGCAAAAGCTCGCTCGGTCGTCTCGGCATCCTTACCCACTCCACCGCGGGCTTCATCGACCCTGGCTTTGAAGGTCATATCACGCTGGAATTGTCCAACGTGTCGACACTGCCGGTGAAGCTGTGGCCGGGCATGAAGATCGGCCAGATGTGCTTCTTCCAGCTGAGCTCGCCGGCCGAGCATCCATACGGCTCCGCCACCACCGGATCGCACTATCAGGGCCAGCGCGGCCCGACCCCGAGCCGTTCCTACGTGAACTTCTACAAGGCCGACATCACCGACTGATCCGACTGAGGCGATTGTTCTAACTGGTCCGGATTTACAGGATTCCCGGCGCGATGTTGTGCGCGGCAAGCCAATCGCGCAAATCGCTGAACTCCTCCATACTTACGGAATGGTCGAGCCCACGATAGCTTTTTTCCGTAAGGAACGTGTGCTCGTCCAGCCACGCGGCGGTCGCGAACAGTTCCGGCATGGGAATCACGGTATCGTTCTTGCCATAGCCGAAGAACGTCGGAATGTTGAGTTCAGCCACGCGATCGTCCGCCGGCGCGGTTCCCGCAACAGTGCCGGGCGCAAGAAAACCGGACAACGAAATCGTCGCCGCGTAGCGTTCCGGGTGCACGCGCAGCAAGTGAATCGCCAGCAGACCGCCCTGCGAAAAACCGATCGGCACCACGGCACGGTCGTCGGGAATGTTCGCCGAAACCCAATCGTCGATTGCTTTCGCTGCGGCGAATGCGTCACGGTCCAAATCCTCGCCGGTATCCACACAATCATGCAGCCACGAGTACGCGCCGGGTGCAAAGCGGCCAGCCGGCTGCAACGTCAGCGGCGCGCGCAACGAGGCAAAATCGTTGTATGGCGCGACGTAGCGCATCATGTCGGCCAAGTCCGTCTCGTTCGACCCCCAGCCGTGCAGGCACAGGAACAACGGTCGTTTCGGCGCGGTGTTGCCGCCGCCGTGCGAATACTGCACATGCGTGATTTGCAGCGGTTCACCGAAACGTCCCGGCACCACGTCCGATTCGCGGCCGATCAGCTTGGTCTTATCATTGCTGTCTGCGCTGCCTGTTGTGTTTTCGATTGCGTCGCTCATGATTTCCAATATAGCGTGCGATTGTGGCGTACGCTCGCAGTGCGAAAAGATCCGTGAAAAGGGACGTGAAACAAGCCGTGAAACAAGCTGGGAAAGGGAGGCGAAGCAAGCGGCGAAAAAAGAAGACCCCGGCGGGATTGGCCGCCGGGGAGAGAAAGGAGAGAGAAGAAGAAAGGGTTCAATTGTCGGGAACTTCAAGGTTCCTGGTCGGCTTGTTTCTGCTGACAATTCATATATAAACACCTGATGCTGAGCGCATGTCTGGTGTTTTCTGAAAACTTCCTGAGAATCCGATGGCGATTTCGTTCAGGCGCAATTTGGCACAGTTCCCGACGAACACGATTTCGGCTGGATGCGATTCCAGCCGATCGTCCGCCATTGCGCAATCGTCCGTCGCCACGCGATCCGAACGCCGGAAATCGAAAAAACGTCAGATCTGCGCGTCCGCATCCACGCTCATCACATACACGTTGCGTCGCAGCTGCTTGCTTTGCGCACGCGTGATGTCGCCGGCCTCATACATGTCCTGGATCACGCCCAGCTCGATGCCGTAGCTTTCGCGCTTGACCTCCTCGGCCTGTTCCTGCGCTTCGGCGCTGATGCCCATATTCGGACGCGCCCTCAACGCGGATTCGCTGCGTCGGTAGTCCAACAGTAGGCCGGAGCAGTGCTCGGTGTTGTACGTGTCGCCGCCCATCTCCTCATACAGTCGGTCGATCACATACTCGATGGCGTCCACCTGCACCACGCGCGTATGCGCGAACAGTTCGTCGTCGGAGAACAGCGGGGTGGTGCGGCGGATGCGGCTGTTCACGCGGCGCACCAGCGTGCCCGTACGCCTCTGCAACGCGCGGAGACGTCCCTTGAGACGCCAGATCGTGCGTCCGGAATTGTGCTCCGTCTCGATGTGGCGCAGCGAGCTCATGATCTGGTCGAGCAGGCGCTCGCAGGCCTCGGCCTCCAGGTCGTTCGCGGCGCGGTTCTCGGTCGGATTCGCTTTGATGGCCGCACGCACGCCCGCCAGACGGTTCTTGACGTATTCCTTCTCCCAATTCAGCGCGTCGATCTGCAGCCTCATATACCCCTGCGGATCGATTTCGCCGGTGCGTTGCTTCAGTCGCGTGATGCGTTTCGTATACGAGTCGATGACCATGAGCACCGCACGTCGGTTGTCGGGCGTGACGCGTCCCGTCAGCTCCTCGACGGTCCGCCGCAGCACTTCGATGGTGATTTCCGTCATTTCCGTGGACGTGTCCTTATTGCGATTCGGCGCGAGCAGCGGCAGCAGGAAATTCGCCAGCAGCAGCGTCATCACGATCACACCGCCGGCGATGAAGATCAGTTCGTTGCGCATCGGGAAATTCGCGCCCGCCGCGATTGTGTACGGAATCGTGAACATCAGCGACAGTGTGATGGTGCCCTTCGGCCCGCCGAACGTCATGACGGCCGCCGATCGCCAGCGCTTCGCCGTCATCTTGCGTCGCTTGCCGGTGGTGGTGTCGCGCGCCAATCGCAGCATCAGCGAAATCCATAGGAAACGCATGGCGATCACCACGGCCGAAACGGTCAGAATCGCAATCAAAAGCAGCCAATTGCTGACGCGTGGATCGTCCCAGCTGGCGGTCATCGCGGTCGGCAACAGCATGCCCAGCAGAATGAATACGGTGCCGTTCAGCGAAAACGACAGCACTCCCCATACGCTGGACGAGACGATGTTCGTGCGCGCCACGTTCGGGCCGATGCCGGTGCGGTCGAAACGGATGATCAGGCCGGCGGCCACCACCGAAAGAATGCCGGAAACGTGCACCGCTTCCGCGCCCAAATACAGGATGAACGGCAGGAACAGCTCCATCAGAATACGTGTGGTCATTGTTTCCCAGCCGAGGGAACGCATCGTTTCGAACACCACGTCAGCCACCATGCCCACGACGATGCCGAAGAATGCGCCGCCGAAGAAGGACGCCACGAATTGCATGGCCGATTCGCCCACTTCGAATACACCGCTGACGGCCGCCGCGATGGCGAACTGGAAGCCGACGATGCCGGACGCGTCGTTGAACAGCGATTCGCCTTTCAGCACGCTCGTCTGCCGTTGCGTCAGCGCCGCTTCCTTGCCGAGCGACGACACTGCGACCGCATCCGTCGGCCCAAGCGCGGCACCGAGCGCCAAAGCCGCTGCAAGCGGAATCGCCGGCCATACGGCATGCAACGCGAAACCAACCGCCACCATCGTCGCGATTGCCAAACCGATCGCCAATGACAACGACAGTTTCACCGATTTGAGCAGTTCCGATTTATCGATTTCGTGCGCTTCCAAATACAGCAGCGGCGCGATGAACAACACCATGAACAGTTCAGGGCTGAGCGTTACGTCCGGAAAGAACGGCAGTTGTGATGCCAGCGCGCCCAACGCGATCTGCACGAGCGGCGTGGAGACCTTGGGTATGAATCGGCTCAGGAACGAGGACAGTACGACGGCAGCGATGATGCATAGAATCAACTCGAATACCGCCAACGTGCCTCCTTTGCGCGTATTTCCAACCTTTTCCAGCCTACCAAGAGGCGGTTATGAGCGTGTTTCGCTATGGGCTGACGTTCGTGCCGCTTCGGTTGGGCGCGCAGGTCGGGCATGCAGGTCGGACGTGCGGACCAGTCGTGCGGAGCGGTCGTATGGCCGCCGCTACACTGTGGCGTATGCGATGGGACGATGATATGGAACTGGCGGTCGCGCTGGCCCGCGAAGCCGCCGCGGATGGCGAGGTGCCGGTCGGTGCCGTCGTGCTTGCCGCTGACGGCCGAGTGATTGGCCGCGGGCGGAACCTGCGTGAGACGCATGCCGATCCGCTTGCCCACGCCGAAGTCAAGGCGATGGCTGAAGCGGCCGCCTCGCTTGACACTTGGAATCTCGCTGATTGCACGCTTGTCGTTACGTTGGAGCCGTGCCCTATGTGCGCCGGTGCCTGCCTGCAGACGCATATCGGACGTATTGTGTTCGGTGCGTGGGATGCCAAGTTGGGTGCATGCGGTTCGGTATGGGATATTCCCCGCGATCCGCACGTCGGACTTGTACCGGAAGTGATTGGCGGTGTGCGCGAAGCAGAATGCGGGCGATTGATGACCGATTTCTTCGCGCGCCGACGCTAATTACTTTCCGAAAGAAACAAACACGCAGGGCGATGGGAAGAAAAGCGGTATGCAGTATCATCAAAGCGTCATACCAACCAAGAATCGCAAGAAAAGGATGCTGCAATGACGCTCATTCAGACTTTCCACGGCACCGCTTCCAACGGCACACCCCTTACCGCCGTGTATGCCGAGCAGCCGGCTGCCGCCGCAGCTTTTGCTCTGGTGTTCCCCGGCAGCGATTTGCCGAGATTCGTGCATTGGGGTCGCCCGCTCACCGCACCGGAAACCGTGATCAACACGTTCGACGCGCTCGCTCCGCAGCGTGTTTCCGGAGCCCTCGACTACACCGCATGGCCGAGCGTGCTGCCGACACAGTCCGAAGCGTGGTCCGGCTCTGACCGTTTCGACGTGCGCCGTGACGGCGTGGAACTGTTCTGCAAGTTCCAGGTCACCGACATCAAAGCCGAAACCGTGGCCGCCGGCAAAACCTACACCATGGCCGAAAAAGACGGCTACCCCAGCTGGAGCGTGGCCTCCGAGCCCAAGCAGACGCCTACCGTCACCGTCACTGCCGAGGACGTGGAACAATGCGTGAAACTTACGTGGACCTGTGAGCTCGATGAAACCGGCCTCATCCGCCAGCATGCGGAGGTGACGAACACCGGCGAGGGACGACTCGAGATCGGCAAGATCGAACTTGCATTCAGCGTGCCCGCCGACGCCAACGAGATCCTCACCACCACCGGTCACCATCTGCGTGAGCGTTCCCCACAGCGCCAGGACTTCACCATCGGGCGCTTCGCCAAATCCTCCATGATCGGCCGCCCCGACTTCGACGCCACCCTGCTGCTCAGCGTTGGCGAACACGGCTTCGGTTTCACCCACGGCAACGTCTACTCCGCGCACGTGGCATGGAGCGGCAACAGCGTGCTGTCCGCGGAACGACTGCCCTACACCACTGGCGTGATCGGTGGCAGCGAAGTGCTCTTCGGCGGCGAAGTCGGTCTGGAACACGGTGAAAGCTACACCACGCCATGGCTCGTCGGCTCTTACGGCGAGGGGCTCAACGAAGTCGCCTCACGCTTCCATGGTTACATCCGCCGCGTGCACCGCGACTGGCTCGTGGACCATGGCATCGCGCCCAAGCCGCGTCCGGTCATCCTCAACACATGGGAAGCCGTCTACTTCAACCACGATTACGACACCCTGACCGCGCTCGCAGACAAGGCCGTGGAAAGCGGCGTGGAACGCTTCGTCGTGGATGATGGCTGGTTCGGTGCCCGCCGAGACGACACCGCCGGTCTGGGCGATTGGCAGATCTCACAGGACGTTTGGCCCGATGGGGACAAGTCCCTCAAGGCGCTCGCCGACTACGTGCACGGCAAAGGCATGGAGTTCGGCCTGTGGTTCGAACCGGAAATGGTCAACCCGGACTCCGATATGTTCCGCGCCCACCCGGACTGGGTGCTGAAGCCCACCGCCAACCGTCTGCCGATGCAGGGGCGCACTCAGCAGGTCGTCGATCTCACCAATCCTGACGCGTACGCGTACATCTACGGCGCCATGGACAAGCTCGTCGGCGAACTCGGCATCGACTACATCAAATGGGATCACAACAAATACGTCACCGAAGCGGTGTCGCCGCGCACCGGACGTCCCGCCGTGCACAACCAGACGCTCGCCGTGTATCGGATCTTCACCGACCTGAAAGCGGCCCATCCCGGTCTGGAAATCGAAAGCTGCTCGTCCGGCGGCGGCCGCGTCGACCTCGGTATCCTCGAAGTCGCCGATCGTATCTGGGGTTCCGACTGCGTCGACCCGGTGGAACGCGCCGACATCCAGCGCTACACGTCGCTGCTCGTGCCGCCGGAGATGATCGGAGAGCACGTGGGCGCTTCCCCGGCGCATTCCACGCACCGCGCCACCTCCCAGGAGATGCGCATGGCCATGGCCTTCTTCGGCCACATGGGCATCGAATGGAATCTGCTCAAGGAACCGCAGGAGGACATCGACAAGCTCGCCGAATGGACGGCCGAATTCAAAAAGCATCGCGAATGGTTCGCCGTCGACACCGCGGTGCATTCTGACGCCGCCGATCCGGCCGTGCGCGTGGACGGCTGCGTCATGCCGAACAAGGCTGCCGCGATCTACCGCTTCACGCAGCTGACCACGTCGCAGACCTATCCGTCCGCCCCCGTACGTCTGCCTGGCCTCGACCCGGACGCCGTGTACGTGGTGTCCCCGCTCGACGTGAGCCTCGACCTGGCCAAGCAGGACATCGGCAACGGACAAAGCCCGCTCGGCTGGTGGACCGCCGATGGTGTGAAGATGACCGGCCGTGCGCTCGCCGCCTATGGCATCCGTCCGCCGGCGCTGCATCCTGCGCAGGCCGTCCTTTTCAAAGTAGTCCGCATCTGAGTATCTGTTTTGTATGGTGAGGCTGGTACTTTCGCGTACCGGCCTCACACTGCGACAGCGATTCCGAACGACTTACCCTACATACTGGCGAATGGCTTGCGCTGCGGCCGCTTTGCTCCACAGCGACCAGTCGTGCTCGGCGATTTCGAAATCGACCGGCGCGGCTTGACTATGCCGATACATATTGATGCCGTTACGCAGGTTGTCTATGCCGAGTTTCGCAATGAACGACGATTCGCCAGCGATCATGATTTTGTCGGGCATGGCAAGATTGGCGATGGTCGCGATCAATGTACCCAAACGGAAACAGGTGCGGTTCACCAGATTCGTGGCCTGCGTTTTGCTGGCGCGCGCTGCGGCCGCGAATTCGTCGAACGTCGCCGGATGTCCGATCATTTCCGAATATTCTGTTGCGATTGAATTGTCAGTTAGGCACGTCGCGCAACCTTTATGTCCGGAAATGCAGCGCGGCCCGTCGGGGTCGACCAGAATATGCCCGACCAGGCCATAGCTTTTGTCGGGATTGTCGATCGGCTCGCCGTTGACGGTGAGCGAATATCCCACGCCGATGCCGATCGTCACCACGGCGAAACTGTTCAATCCGACGCCCGAGCCGAACATGCACGCGTCCACCACCAATGAGTCGATGTCGTTGTAGATGCCGGTCGGCAGGCCGGTCGCCTCCTGGATCAACGCCGAAAACTCCACGGGCTTCGACCAATGCAGGAACGGCGCGAACGTCACCATCGAATCATCCACGATGTGTCCGCCCAACGAGACGCCGACCGCGCATGGCGAAGGCAATCCCGCCATTATCGCCTCGTCGGCGCAGTCCATGGTCAGCTGTTTGATGACGTCGACCACCGATTCCGGCGAATCGTCGTCGAGCGGCAGGTCATGGCAGCCGGTCACGATCTGCCCAAGCGCGTTTACTGTTACGGCAGTGATATGGGTGGTGTTGATTTTCATGCCGACGAACGTGCGCGCATTGGCGATGATGCGCAGTCCGGTCTGCGGACGGCCGCGACGTTCCGTATTTTCTTTCTGGATTGACTTTTGTGCCGATTTCCGCAAGAAATCTTTCGGTAACTTGCCGCCATGCCCCGCTGCCATTGGCGTCTCTTCGATCACGCCAGCGTAAATCAAATCACTGGTGATGCGCGATACCGCGCCTTGCGAAAGGCCAAGGATCTGTGCCAGCGTGATGCGCGAAATCGGACCGTACTTCATAATGCAGGCCGCAACCTTATGCGTGTACTCCGAGCCTTCAAACCAGTGTGGAATCGGGGAAATCGCCATATCGTACCGTCCTTATCGCCTATTTACTTTCCAAGAATAACAAAATAACCGTTTTTTATTTCCGTTCGATGCGGGCGCGCGGAAACTGGGAA
Organism: Bifidobacterium adolescentis ATCC 15703; assembly: GCF_000010425.1. Taxonomy (NCBI): domain Bacteria; kingdom Bacillati; phylum Actinomycetota; class Actinomycetes; order Bifidobacteriales; family Bifidobacteriaceae; genus Bifidobacterium; species Bifidobacterium adolescentis. The sequence goes on along the minus strand of NC_008618.1, from coordinate 1,998,126 downwards.
TGAAAACAAGCCGATTCTACAATTAAAAAGCAACGGAGGCTGGTAATGAAGCCGGCCTGCCGTGAAAAAGGAAAATACAAAGGAGTCGAGAGAATGAAACCTGATTCCAATGCCAACACAGGCACCTTCAGGCGGATCGCGGGCCGTGCTATTACGGCTGCATGCGCGATTGTGCTGACGGTTGGGCTCGCGGGCTGCGGCAACAGCACCGCCGGCACGGTCACCTTGGATTTCTTCCAATTCAAGTCCGAGGCGGCGGATTGGTTCACCGCCAAGGCGCGTGAATTCGAGAAAACCCATTCCAACATCAAAGTCAATGTCAACAATTCGTCGGACGCCACCACCGATCTGCGCACGCGACTGGTGAAGAACCGCGAACCCGACGTCATCACCATCAACGGCGACATCAATTACGGCATGCTCGCCGAAGCGGGCGTCTTCCACGATTTCACCGACGACGAGATCGTCGACGAGCTCAATCCGGGCATGGTGAACATCGCGAAGAGCCTCGTGCAGACCACCGACAAGTCCAAGAAGCGTCTGTACGGTATTCCGTACGCGGGCAACGCAAGCGGCTACATCATCAACGCCGATGTGTGGAAGCAGGCCGGCGAGGATCCGGACAATCCGCCGCAGACGTGGAGCGAATTCATCGCGCTGCTCAAGCGGCTCAAGGCCAAGGGCGTCACGCCGGTTGAGGCGAGCACCGCCGATCCGTGGACGTTGCAGGCGCCGCTTGCATCGCTGAATTCGACGCTGGTGCCGGAATCGGAATACGCGTATCTCAAGGACGGCAGCAAGACCTTCTCCGACTTGTGGACGCCCGTCAGCGGCAAGCTGATTGAAATTTACCAGAACTACACGCAGAAGAATCCGGCCGTCACCTACCAGCAGGCTACGCAGGACATCGCTTCCGGCAAGGCCGCGATTCTGCCGCTCGGCACGTACGCGATTCCGCAGATCCGTCTGATCAACAAGGACGCCAATCTGCGGTTCGCGCAGATGCCGGCCACCGACAACGTCAAGGAACAGCAGCTGACCGCCGGCGACGACGTGATGCTGACGATCGGCGCGCATACGAAGCATTACACCGAGGCTCGCGAATTCGTCGACTTCCTGATGAGCGAGGAGAACGTGCAGGATTACTCCAAGCAGCAGTCTGCGTTCACCCCGTACAAGGATACGTACGTCGGCGATGAAGCGTTGAATGGCGTGCTCGACTTCTACAAGGCCGGCAAGCTGGCTGATTTCTGTGACCACTACGTGCCGGCAAGCATCAACCTCGCCGGTTTCCTGCAGACGTTGGTGCAGTCGGGCAATACTAAACGATTCCTGAACAGCATGCAGTCGGAATACGACAAGATCGAAGCCAGGAACTTTAGGTGAGGGGAGGAACGACAATGACTGGCAATATCTCGGCCAAGGCCGACAAGGCCGCCGCAAAGAAGCCGAAGAAGGTTTCGAAATACTCCAAGCGCAAGGTCGATCCGGCGTTCTACTGGATGACCATTCCCGCGATGATTCTCGTGTGCATCTTCCTGTACCTGCCGTTCCTGCAGGGCGCGATGTACTCGTTCACCAATTCGCAGGGTTACGGCGATTACAAGTTCATCGGCTTCAAGAACTACATCGCGATGTTCCAGGACGCACGCGTCGGCCACGCGTATCTGTTCACGATTTTCATCGCGATTCTGATCACGCTCGGCACGAACATCCTCGGCATGTTCCTGGCGGTGCTGCTGAACTCCAAAATCGCCTTCAAGAACGGCTTCCGAGCCATCTTCTTCATTCCGTACACCCTGTCGGTGCTGGTCATCGGCTACGTGTTCAAGTACATCTTCATGACCCCGCTGCCGGCCCTCGGCCAGGCGCTGCACATCGATTGGCTGTCCACATCCATGATCTCCAATCCGGATCTGGCATGGTTCCCGATCGTGTTCCTGTCCATCTGGCAGGGTGTGGCCTACTCCACGCTGCTGTACTTGGCGGGTCTGCAGACCATCGACAACGAAATCTATGAGGCCGCGTCCATCGACGGCGTGAACGCCTGGCAGAACTTCTGGCAGATCACGTTCCCGCTGATTGGCCCGTTCTTCACCATCAACATGGTGCTGAGCCTCAAGAACTCGCTCGGCGCGTTCGACCAGGTCATGGCATTGACCAAGGGCGGTCCGGATTCCAAGACCGAAACCGTCTCCTACCTGATCTTCCAGAACGGCCTGGGCAACGGCGAATACTCCTACCAGATGGCGAACGCGGTCACGTTCTTCATCGTGCTGGCAATCCTCGCATTCGTGCAGCTGAAGTTCTTCAGCGGCAAGGAAAAGGTCTGAGAGTAAGGGGAAGAAATCATGACTAGCGCAACTGTTGCAACCAAGCCGGCCGCCGCGCAAAGCGGACAATCGCAAGCGAAGCCGGAGAAGATCCGCAAGGACCACAGCATCAACTGGTGGCTGACGGCGGCCGTCGCCGTGCTGAGCCTGACGGTGCTCGTGCCGCTGTACTTCGCCGTCGTCACCGCGCTGAAGACGCCGGGCGAAGCGGGCACGTTCAGCCTGCCGACCACGTGGGAATGGCATAATTTCGCGGACGCGTGGAACAAGGTGAACTATCCGAAGGCCGCGCTCAATTCCGCGATCATCACCGTGTGCGCTGTGGTGCTGACGCTGCTGACGAACACGTTCGTCGCGTACGCCGTGGCAAGGAACATGGATAAGCGGTTCTTCCGCTTCCTGTACTACTTCTTCCTGGCCATGATGTTCGTGCCGTTCACCGTCGTCATGCTGCCGATCGCCAAGGAAATGGGCACCCTGCACCTGGACAACCAGCTCGGTCTGATCATTCTGTACACGATTCTCGGCATCGGCACGAACCTGTTCATCGCGATCGGCTTCATCCGTTCGATTCCGATTTCGTTGGAAGAGGCGGCGCGCATCGACGGCGCTTCGACCTGGCGTATCTTCTGGACGATTATTTTCCCGCTGATGGGACCGATCAACGCCACGATCGCCATCCTGACCGCACTGTGGGCATGGAACGACTTCCTGCTGCCGTTGATCACGCTGACCGACCAGAGCAATCAGACGATTCCGCTGGCGCAGTACGTGTTCCAGAGCCAGTTCACGTCGAACTATCCGATGGCCTTCGCCTCCTACCTGATGGCCATGGCCCCGGTGCTTATCGTCTACGTCTTCGCCCAAAAGTGGGTCGTCGGTGGTGTGATGAGAGGAGCCGTGAAGTGAACAGTCCTGTGGACTGTTCATAGGTTCCTCCTGAGCGAGCCGATAGGCGAGCGAAGGCAGGAACAACGCGGCCGTAGGCCGTCTGCTTGTGAAGTAAAACTTCACAGCGCCGAGCGGGAATCCTCGTTTCCCCTTTTTCGAGGATTCCCGCTTTTCGTATGCATTGATGTGATTCCGAAGGGCGCATCCCGCTTGCAATATATCTTTCATTTCCTGCTTTGCAAAACGCGCCGCAGGCAAGAAAGAAAAAACGCTTTACGTACCATGGGATATAGCAAAGTTCATCCATTCCACTTAGGCAAAGGAGCTCAATCGCGATGACGAATTTCAATCGTTCCACTCTTTCTGACACCGTCCGTTCGAATGGCGCCACCCCGAATCCGTGGTGGGCGAACGCGGTGGTCTACCAGATCTATCCCCGTTCCTTCCAGGATTCCAATGGCGATGGCATCGGCGATCTGAAGGGCATCACCAGCCGGCTCGACTATCTCGCAGATCTCGGCGTGGACGTGCTATGGCTGTCCCCGGTCTTCAAGTCCCCGCAGGACGACAACGGCTACGACATCTCCGACTACCAGGACATCGATCCGCTGTTCGGCACAATGGCCGATATGGACGAGCTGCTTGCCGAAGCGCACAAGCGCGGCCTGAAGGTCATCATGGACCTGGTCGTGAACCACACGTCCGACGAGCATGCCTGGTTCCAGGCTTCCCGCGACAAGAACGATCCTCATGCGGATTGGTATTGGTGGCGTCCGGCCAAGCCGGGCCATGAGCCGGGCACGCCCGGTGCCGAGCCGAACCAGTGGGGCTCCTATTTCGGCGGCTCCGCATGGGAGTACGATCCGAAGCGCGGTGAATACTTCTTTCACCAGTATTCCAAGAAGCAGCCCGACCTCAACTGGGAGAATCCCGAGGTGCGCAAGGCCGTCTACAAGATGATGAACTGGTGGATGGATCGCGGCATCGACGGCTTCCGCATGGACGTGATCACCCAGATTTCCAAGGTCATCGACAAGAACGGCAAGTTGCCGGGGGAGGCAGGATCCGAAATCGCCGATAATCCGGTTGGAGAGGAAGGTTATTCCAGCCCGTATCCGTTCTGCTCCGACGGCCCGCGCATCGACGAGTTCCTCGCCGAAATGCGCCGTGAGGTATTCGAAGGCCGTGAAGGCTACATGAATGTCGGCGAGGCTCCGGGCATCACCCCGGCCCGTAACGAGCACGTCACCGATCCGGCCAACAAGGAACTTGACATGCTATTCCTGTTTGACCATGTCGGCATCGACCAGGAAGGCTCCAAGTGGAATACCGTGCCGTTCGAGGTCAAAAACCTGCGCGACCGTATGACCGAGCAGCAGGAGGCCGTGAGGAAGGCCGGTTGGGCCAGCCTGTTCTTCTGCAATCATGACCAGCCGCGCGTGGTCTCCCGTTGGGGCAACGACTCCGACCGCGATTCGCGCGAACTGAGCGCCAAGGCGTTCGGCATGGTGCTGCACATGCACCGCGGCACCCCGTACATTTACGAAGGCGAGGAACTGGGTATGACCAACGCCCACTTCACCAAGCTGGAACAATACCGCGATCTGGAAGCCCTCAACGGCTATCGCCAGCGCGTGGAGGAAGCCAAGTGCCAGTCGTCCGAATCCATGATGGCCGCCCTCGCCCTCATCGGCCGCGACAACGCGCGCACCCCCATGCAGTGGGACGCCTCCAAGTATGCCGGTTTCACCCCGGCGGACGCGGCAGCCGAACCGTGGATCAGCGTCAACCCGAATCATGTGGAAATCAACGCGGCCGAGGAATTCGACGATCCGGATTCCGTGTACACGTTCTACAAGAAGCTCATCGCCATGCGGCACAACAGCGCCACCATCTCCACTGGCGAATGGCATCTGCTCGCCGCCGACAGCGATCAGGTGTATGCTTTCACGCGCACCAATGGCGACGACACGATTCTTGTCGTGGTCAACCTCACCGACAGGTCCGCGGCGCTGCCTTCGGACGTGGCGGAGCTGCTTTCCGACGGCGTGTCCGATCCGCAAGTACTGCTCAGCACCTATGATGCTATGCATAGTGTTAAATCGATCGCTCGTGGCGAGCTCGCTCGCTGGGAGGGAGTCGTGATTCAGCTCTGATCGATCTTTCCCTATAACTCTCTGCAGAAATGCCCGAGTGGCTCATCACGGAACCACTCGGGCATTTTTACTACCTTCTTGCGATGCTCCTCCCGTTCCGCCAAGCCGCCCGTCTGCCCGGCACCCACATGCCGATACCACGCGTCGGCTTCGGCAGACGTGCGCTTACAATAACGTCCATGGAACAAAACGAGGTGCTCAAAGCATTGCGGCGCGATCATGCCGCTGAATTGAAACTGGCCGCCGAACGACTGAAGGGCACCGCACGCCACACGGAGATTATTCCGTCGCCTGTGCTGTCCGAAATGACCGGACATGAGATTCTGCTCAAGCCCGAGAATCTCCAGGTCACCGGATCGTTCAAGATTCGTGGCGCGTACAACAAGATTGCATCGCTGACCGACGAGCAGCTCGCTCACGGCATCGTCACCGCTTCCGCAGGCAACCATGCGCAGGGTGTGGCGTACGCGGCCCGTGAACGTGGCGCGAAGGCCACCATCTGCATGCCGCAGATCACTCCGCCGCTGAAGGTGGATGCCACCAAAGCGTACGGCGCGGACGTGGTGCTGTGCGGCGAGGTGTTCGACGAATCCGCAGCGCACGCGCAGGAACTGAGCGACAACGAAGGCATGATCTACGTGCCCCCGTTCGATGATTATGAGGTGCTGTGCGGCCAAGGCACCATCGGTCTCGAGATCCTCGAAGACGTGCCGAACGTCACCGACGTGGTCGTGCCCTTGGGCGGCGGCGGTCTGGGCGCGGGCGTGGCGCTCGCCATCAAGACGTTCAAGCCTGAGGTGCGTGTGATCGGCGCCATTCCGGAAGGCAGCCCGGCATGGAAGAATTCGTTGGCCGCCGGTCGCGTCGTCGCAGCCGACCAGGTGCGTACCTCCGCCGAAGGCGTTGCCGTGAAGCGTCCGGGCGACCTGACCTTCGCGCTGCTCAACGAGTTCCTCGACGATCTGGTCACCGTCACCGAGCGCGACATCAACGAGATGATCCTGCTCATGCTGGAGAAGCACAAGCTGGTGGTCGAGGCTGCCGGTGCCGTGTCTCTGGCCGCGCTCGAGCACCTGAATCTGCGCTCGCGCAAGTTCGCCGAGGCGAAGGGCCCGCATGTGGTGGTGCCGATTCTTTCCGGTGGCAATGAGGATACTGTCTCCATCAGCGCGGTGATTCAGAAGGGCATGATTGCCCGTGGCCGCATCATGAACTTCGAGGTTGAGCTTCCGGATACCCCTGGCCAGCTGGTCAAGGTGGCCACGATTCTGGCCGAGCAGCGCGCCAACGTCATCGCACTCGATCACGACCAGTTCAAGGCTTCCAGCCATTACACTGATTCGGTTTCCTTGGGCGTCACCGTTGAGACCAACGGTCCTGAGCACATCGACCGCATCCTTGACGCGATGCGCGCGGCCGGTTTCCAGCCCAAGCGCATCTACTGATTTCCCACGGTGGATAAGCGCGGATTCTCGCATATCTTCCGCATCAAAGAAGGCTCCTCAAACCCAATCAGGTTGAGGAGCCTTGCTTGTTCATTCGGTGTTATTTGCCCTGTTCTTCAGCGATCGTCTCATCAACCAACTGCGGCAGCGCGGTCGCAATATCGTCGCGGATAAGCCGTGTGGCCAAGCGATCGTATTGCGTGCGTCCCATGTTCATGATGGTGATCGGCACGCCCGCCTGTGCCGCGACCGGCACAATGCTCGCCGCCGGCATCACTTCCAGCGTGGAGCCGATCACCCACAATTCGTCGGCCTGCGCCGCCAGACGGTACGATTTTTCGATCGCACCATCCGGCAGCGCCTCGCCAAAGTAGACGACGTCGGTTTTGATGAGCCCGTCGCACGGCATATTGCCGCTGTACGGCAGCTTGCGATGACAGTGCGGATCCGGCTCGTTGTCGAGATTCGCCATGATTTCGGCGGTGTCGTATTTCGCGTGGCACTTCATGCAGTGCGAGGTGCCGATGGTCCCGTGCAGATTGACGATGACGTTGCTGCTATTGCCCGCCTTCTCGTGCAGCGCGTCGAAATTCTGCGTGGCGAGCAGCGTCAGCAGCCCTGCCTGTTCCAGCTTGACGAGCGCTTTGTGTGCGGTGCCCGGCTGCGCGTTCCATACTGGCGATTCCTTTTGCCAGCGCCAGGAATACTCGCGGTCTTCCTTATTGGCTAGGAACGCGTCGATGTCGTACACGTTCATTTGTTCGGGATGTTTGGTCCAGACGCCGTCCGGGCCGCGGAAGTCAGGGATGCCTGCGGACGTGGAGATGCCTGCGCCCGTCAATACTGCGATTTTTTTGCTCATACCTCCATACATACCACCGCGCGGTTTCCTCCGTATGCGTCTTTTTCGGCTTTCCGACCGTATTTGGAAACCGTTGCAGGCTCACGACACGCCCGTAGACAGGTTTTTCTGATGAATTTCAGGCCGTTTTGAGGCTTGTCTGAAGCATTTCTGCGATGATGCGGCGTGCGATAGGCGGTTTTCGACACGCCGATGAATGCGTTGCGCCGCAAGGGTTTTTACGGGGTTTGCGGAATGCCGATTTGCGCAAGTGGACGGGTTCGTGTAAGTTAATCCCTTGCTGCCGCTCAGCGAGTGGCCCGGACGAGTCCGGGACATGAGGTGGGTGAGTGGTGGTGGTTTGAGAACTCAAGAGCGTATTTGTACTACTTCTTTATAGTCAATGATTGCCAGTTCATCGTCCGCTCCTTGCGAGTGGCCGGGAGGCCTTGAAGGACGGTGAGGTTTTTGTGCGATGCGCCTTTCCTTATAAGGCGATCGTCAATTTTCTTAGATGAGAGTCACGTGTTGGCTTTCCGCATAAGTTTTTTTGTGGAGGGTTCGATTCTGGCTCAGGATGAACGCTGGCGGCGTGCTTAACACATGCAAGTCGAACGGGATCGGCTGGAGCTTGCTCCGGCCGTGAGAGTGGCGAACGGGTGAGTAATGCGTGACCGACCTGCCCCATACACCGGAATAGCTCCTGGAAACGGGTGGTAATGCCGGATGCTCCAGTTGGATGCATGTCCTTCTGGGAAAGATTCTATCGGTATGGGATGGGGTCGCGTCCTATCAGCTTGATGGCGGGGTAACGGCCCACCATGGCTTCGACGGGTAGCCGGCCTGAGAGGGCGACCGGCCACATTGGGACTGAGATACGGCCCAGACTCCTACGGGAGGCAGCAGTGGGGAATATTGCACAATGGGCGCAAGCCTGATGCAGCGACGCCGCGTGCGGGATGACGGCCTTCGGGTTGTAAACCGCTTTTGACTGGGAGCAAGCCCTTCGGGGTGAGTGTACCTTTCGAATAAGCACCGGCTAACTACGTGCCAGCAGCCGCGGTAATACGTAGGGTGCAAGCGTTATCCGGAATTATTGGGCGTAAAGGGCTCGTAGGCGGTTCGTCGCGTCCGGTGTGAAAGTCCATCGCTTAACGGTGGATCCGCGCCGGGTACGGGCGGGCTTGAGTGCGGTAGGGGAGACTGGAATTCCCGGTGTAACGGTGGAATGTGTAGATATCGGGAAGAACACCAATGGCGAAGGCAGGTCTCTGGGCCGTCACTGACGCTGAGGAGCGAAAGCGTGGGGAGCGAACAGGATTAGATACCCTGGTAGTCCACGCCGTAAACGGTGGATGCTGGATGTGGGGACCATTCCACGGTCTCCGTGTCGGAGCCAACGCGTTAAGCATCCCGCCTGGGGAGTACGGCCGCAAGGCTAAAACTCAAAGAAATTGACGGGGGCCCGCACAAGCGGCGGAGCATGCGGATTAATTCGATGCAACGCGAAGAACCTTACCTGGGCTTGACATGTTCCCGACAGCCCCAGAGATGGGGCCTCCCTTCGGGGCGGGTTCACAGGTGGTGCATGGTCGTCGTCAGCTCGTGTCGTGAGATGTTGGGTTAAGTCCCGCAACGAGCGCAACCCTCGCCCTGTGTTGCCAGCACGTCGTGGTGGGAACTCACGGGGGACCGCCGGGGTCAACTCGGAGGAAGGTGGGGATGACGTCAGATCATCATGCCCCTTACGTCCAGGGCTTCACGCATGCTACAATGGCCGGTACAACGGGATGCGACCTCGTGAGGGGGAGCGGATCCCTTAAAACCGGTCTCAGTTCGGATTGGAGTCTGCAACCCGACTCCATGAAGGCGGAGTCGCTAGTAATCGCGGATCAGCAACGCCGCGGTGAATGCGTTCCCGGGCCTTGTACACACCGCCCGTCAAGTCATGAAAGTGGGTAGCACCCGAAGCCGGTGGCCCAACCTTTTTGGGGGGAGCCGTCTAAGGTGAGACTCGTGATTGGGACTAAGTCGTAACAAGGTAGCCGTACCGGAAGGTGCGGCTGGATCACCTCCTTTCTACGGAGAATACAGTCCATGTTTTTGGACAGTGTGAGCCACATGGGCGCCGGCAGTCGGCGTCGTTGTTGTGGATGCTGGTGTGGAAGAGATCAATGGCTTGGATGGGATTCGTCCCGTCCGGGAGTGGTATGGGTATGCTTTTGGGCTCCCGGACCGCCACCCCACGGGTTTTCTGTGGCGCGGTTCGATGCCCATGCGTGGTGGCCGGTCCTGGGTGGCTGGTCGGATCGTGTGGCGCGTGGTGGTTTGAGAACTGGATAGTGGACGCGAGCAAGAGAAACTGAAAGAACGTTTCTTTTTGCTTATCGCGATTTCGCCAAACTCTTCAATTGAGTTTGGTTTCGAGATCGATCGTTTTGTGATCATTTTAGTGTTAAGATTTGTCGTCTGGCGATCTTGCTATCAGGAAACCCGCGGGTGGGACGATGGTTTTGCTGTTGTGCCGCTTGCGAGGGCGTATGGTGGATGCCTTGGCAGACAGTACCGATGAAGGACGTTTGAGGATGCGATAATCCTAGGGGAGCCTCCAACATGGCTTTGATCCTAGGGTCTCCGAATGGGGGAACCCGCCGGCCGTCATGGGCCGGCACCGCCTATGGGCGGGGGGTACGCAGGGAAGTGAAACATCTCAGTACCTGCAGGAAGGGATACTCCGTGAGTAGTGGCGAGCGAAAGCGGATCAGACCAAACCGGTTGCGCGTGATACCCGTCGGGGGTTGCGTTGCCGGTGTTGTGGGATCACGTGTCCCGGTTCCGACGGGCCGGGCGGGAGTCATAAAACGGCTTGCCAGGGGAACAGGCTTGAAGGCCTGGCCGTAGAGGGTGCCAGCCCCGTACCTGGACGTGAGCCGTCTTCCGATCGTGTTGTCCCAAGTAGCGCGGGCCTCGTGGAATCCCGCGTGAATCAGCCCAGACCGTTGGGTAAGTCTAAGCATACCTGTCTGACCGATAGCGTACCAGTACCGTGAGGGAAAGGTGAAAAGCACCCCGGGAGGGGAGTGAAACAGTTCCTGAAACCGTGCGCCCACAAACCGTCGGAGCCTCCCTGGTGGGGTGACGGCGTGCCTATCGAAAAATGAGTCTGCGAGTCAGTGGCGGGTGGCGAGCATAAGCCGTGTGGCGTATGCGTAGCGAAAGCGAGTCCGAATAGGGCGTTTTCAGTCGCTTGTCCTGGACCCGAAGCGGGATGATCTAGCCCTGGGCAGGTTGAAGCGCGGGTAAGACCGCGTGGAGGACCGAACCCACCTGGGTTGAAAACCGGGGGGATGACCTGGGGCTAGGGGTGAAAGGCCAATCAAATTCCGTGATAGCTGGTTCTCTCCGAAATGCATTTAGGTGCAGCGTCGGTCGATTGCGTCGCGGGGGTAGAGCTACCGGATGCTTGCGGGCCCTTGTTGGGTACCAACAGCAGCCGAACTCCGAATACCGTTGACGTGTATTCCGGCAGTGAGTCGGCGGGGGATAAGCTCCGTCGTCGAGAGGGAGACAGCCCAGACCGTCGTCTAAGGTCCCGAAGCGTGTGCTAAGTGGGAAAGGATGTGGAGTCGCATAGACAGCCAGGAGGTTGGCTCAGAAGCAGCCATCCTTGAAAGAGTGCGTAACAGCTCACTGGTCTAGTGGTTCCGCGCCGACAATGTAGCGGGGCTCAAGCACACCACCGAAGACGCGGCAGCAATCTTCATGGTTGCTGGGTAGGAGAGCGTCCTGCGAGGGGCGAAGCGGCGGTGGAAACCGGCCGTGGACTTCGTGGGAGTGAGAATGCAGACATGAGTAGCGAGAGACGGGTGAGGATCCCGTCCGCTGGATGACCAAGGGTTCCGGGGCCACGTTCGTCGTCCCCGGGTGAGTCGGGTCCTAAGGCGAGGCCGACAGGCGTAGTCGAATGGATGAACGGGTGGATATTCCCGTACCGACCATGGACCGGCAAAACCGAGACGGTGAGTACTAACCTCCGCCTCGTGGTGGTTCCTTCCTTCGGGTTGGTATCGCCGCGTGGTGTTGGGAGCGTAGCCGCAGTAGGTCAGCGCAGGGGTGACACGGAATGGGAGCCGGCCGCGGAGGTGGTTTTCCGTGGTCAAGCACGCAGCCAGTCATGTAGGCAAATCCGCATGGCGTGCATGGCGAGGTGTGATGATGGGAGCCGTTATGGTTCGATATCCGGTTGTCCAGGCCGTCGAGAAAAGCCTCGGCGTGAGGGCCATGGCCGCCCGTACCCCAAACCGACACTGGTGGTCAGGTAGAGAATACCAAGGCGATCGAGCGAATCCTGGTCAAGGAACTCGGCAAATCACTCCCGTGCCTTCGGTATAAGGGAGACCCACTGGGGTGAAGGACCTTGCGTCCGGAGCTTTGGTGGGTGGCACAGACCAGGGGGTAGCGACTGTTTACCAAAAACACAGGTGCATGCGAAGGCGAAAGCCGCTGTATATGCACTGACGCCTGCCCGGTGCCGGAAGGTTAAGAGGATCCGTCAATCCCTTCGGGGACGAAGCGGTGAATTCAAGCCCCGGTAAACGGCGGTGGTAACTATAACCATCCTAAGGTAGCGAAATTCCTTGTCGGGTAAGTTCCGACCTGCACGAATGGCGTAACGACTTCCCCACTGTCTCGACCAGGAGCTCGGCGAAATTGCAGTACGAGTAAAGATGCTCGTTAAGCGCAGAAGGACGAAAAGACCCCGGGACCTTTACTATACCTTGGTATTGGCGTTAGGCGCGGATTGTGTAGCATAGGCGGGAGGCTTCGAAGCGGGTGCGCCAGCATTCGTGGAGCCGCAAGGTGAAATACCGCTCTGTTCTCGTTTGACGTCTAACCTCGACAAGTCATCCTTGTCAGGGACAGTGCCTGGCGGGTAGTTCAACTGGGGCGGTTGCCTCCCAAAGAGTAACGGAGGCGCTCAAAGGTCCGCTCAGCCCGGTTGGCAATCGGGTGTCGAGTGTAATCGCACAAGCGGGCTTGACTGCGAGGACGACGGTCCGAGCAGGGACGAAAGTCGGAGATAGTGATCCGGTGCCGGCGCACGGGCGCGGCATCGCTCAACGGATAAAAGGTACCCCGGGGATAACAGGCTGATCATTCCCAAGAGTCCATATCGACGGGATGGTTTGGCACCTCGATGTCGGCTCGTCGCATCCTGGGGCTGGAGCAGGTCCCAAGGGTTCGGCTGTTCGCCGATTAAAGCGGCACGCGAGCTGGGTTCAGAACGTCGTGAGACAGTTTGGTCTCTATCCTCTGCGCTCGTTGGAATCCTGAGGAGGCCTGCCCATAGTACGAGAGGACCTGGGTGGACGAACCTCTGGTATGCCGGTTGTCGCGCCAGCGGCACGGCCGGTTGGCTACGTTCGGGAGGGATAACCGCTGAAAGCATCTAAGCGGGAAGCCTGCTCCAAGATTAGGATTCCGTACGGTCTTGAACTGTTGTAGCCCGCATGTTGAACACGTGTTTGATAGGCCGGAGGTGGAAGCCCCGTGAGGGGTGGAGCCGACCGGTACTAACGGGCGACGGCGACATAACATTCCGATCCTTTTGCGGGATTGGTTCCGCGTCTTTCCTGTGCTGGATCGTCCTGGACGGCAATATGCGTTGGGATGGTCACTGAACGATACAACGGTAGGCTTTGCCTCGCGTCCGCTAGCCGGTTCCCAGACCGCCACGGTTCATAACATAATGGCCGGAATGGCCGCCATGTTTTGGTTGTCGTTCCGTGATCGCGGTTTTGCGGTGGTCATAGCCCTGGTGAGACGCCCGGTCCCATTCCGAACCCGGTAGCTAAGGCCAGGCGCGGCGATGGTACTGCACTCGAGAGGGTGTGGGAGAGTAGCACGCCGCCGCTTCACATGTTGGGCCTCCCGGTCGAGCCTTTGGCTCCCGGGAGGCCCCTTTTCGTTTCCGGGGTTCCCGTCGAGCTTACGCTCCGGAAACCCCATTTTTTATCCCTGAACACAAGTAGGGCGCAAGCGTTTTATCGTAATGGGTTTATAGACTGGGCAACTATGCATTACTTCGTACCCAAACGTTGCACCGAGTCGAACAAGATCATGTATCACGACAAGGCAACGGCTCAGCAGGCCGCCGACCAGAGTTGGCGCGAACGCGGCACTGAGCTTTGGGTATACCGTTGCGATTTCTGCGGTACTTGGCATCTCACGCATCGCGATCCACAATCCAGCTACATGCATGTTCCGCTTAACCAGCAGCTCAAGCCACATTCCCGCAAGAAGGGCTACAAGCCCCGCAGAAGGTAATAGCAGAGCAATAGCAGGGCATAACAGGACAATACCGAGAACAAGGCAACATATAAAACCAAGGCCCGGCGGATTCATTGCAATCCACCGGGCCTTGTGTTGTATCAGCTTCGTATCAATGATACGAGCGCTGCCATGTATCTACCGCTCCAAACGGAAGCCCTGTCGCTTCGCCTGCACGGCAACGGCCTTGGCGTTCACGCCCTCGTCGATCGCATTTGCCGCAATCTGGTCGCTGAACGCGTCCACCGGCCGTTCAGTATCGCGCAAATCGTAATACTTGTGCACTTCGGCGTCGAACGAATCCAAGCCGGACAGCAGCTTCTCATCGCTACTTGGATACTCGTTCTCGAAGAACTGCATGGAACGCGGCATACGCGGCTTGACGGCCGGCTCCTGATCGGGCTTGCCGATTGCAATGCCCAGCACCGGGTACGTGTATTCGGGCAGATTCAGCAGGTCGATCAGCGCGGGAACATCGTTGAGCAGCGAGCCGAGAATCACGCAACCCAAGCCGAGCGAGTACGCGGCCGTCTCCATCGCATGCAGTGCCAGAACCGCGTCGTTCTGCGCCTGCGTGAAACGATAGCTGCCATTGAGCGTGAACGCGTCGGACGCCACTTCCACGCCCTTGCGCGCGGCGATCGCGGCATTGCGATGCTCGTCCAGCACGAACACGTACAGCAGCGGCGCGGTCGCGATATACGGCTGCCCGCCGATTTCGGCAAGACGCTTCTTGGCGGCTGGCTCGGTGACGCGGATAGCGGACCAGTCGTTCAGGAACTGGCTGCTCGCCGCATGCTGCGCTACGGTCTCCAACGTTTCGACGACGTCGTCCGGCAGCGGCTTCGGCTTGAATTTACGGATGGAACGACGCTCCAGCAGAGTGTCGACAGTTGCGTTATGAAGAATGTTGCTCATACCGCCATTGTTGTCCGCGCGGCGCGATTTTGCAAGGGAATCGGGCTAAATCCGTCTCCCTGTGAGAACATATCTACTTGAGACTGCTTTGCGATATTTGCGACGTATTTACTTGCGATGCGCCTGCCGTGCGTGCCGCCTGTCCACAATCGCCTTCGACCCGCGGCCGGACAGTTGCGATACGAGCGCGCCGAAACCGGCGGAAACCACGGCGAATACGATGCCGAGCGCCGCTTCCGCAGCCTCGTTCTTGGTACCGTCGGCACGGACGGCCTTGCGGCCGACGCTTTTCTTCCACACCATCTCGAACGCCTTGCCGAGCACCAGTCCGGCCAACGTGGGCACGACGGACTTGAAAATCTTATCGCCAAATGAATCGGGATCGTTCAGTCTCTGGTCGCGCATCGCATTCACCTTCTCGTCGACGGTGTGCAGGGCCGCCACCACGCGGTCCGCACTGGATTCCATATTCGGCATTTCACTCATGAAACCAGTGTAACGCGTCGGAAAACATGCCGGAATATGTGCGGGACACGTGGCGGAATGGGATGAAAACGCAGCTTGCGTCGGCTAGAGTAGAGACATGACTGAAACTCAACTGGGAGGCAATGCCGCTTCCGCAATCACCCCTGGCCGCTTGGTGCTGTTGCGTCACGGGCAGACCGTGTGGAGCGAATCCGGACAGCACACCGGCCGCACCAATATTCCGTTGACTGACATTGGCTGCGATCAGGCTCGTGCCGCCGGCGAACGGTTGCGTGAGGCGTTTCCCCAGGGTTTCGCGCAGGGGTGCATGTTCGCCAGTCCGTTGCGCAGAGCCCAGCAGACGGCGCAGCTGGCCGGATATGGCGATTTTAAGGTGCTTCCCGAAATCGCGGAATGGGATTACGGCCGTGCCGAGGGCCGTACGCGTCAGGATGTGAGCGCGGCGGGCGGTTTCGCTTGGGATGTGTGGCGCGACGGACCGCGGTCGCTCCCCGAATCACTGGAGGGCGATTGGGTCGAGACGTTGCCGAACGGCGAGCAGGTGCCCGTGCACAACGGTCCGGGTGAGACGGTGGAGGAAGCTGCGGCGCGCACACGTGAGGCGATCGCCACGGTCAAACCGTTGCTCGACGCTGGAAACGATGTGCTGCTGGTGGCGCATGCGCACGTTCTTCGTATCTTGACGTCGCAATGGCTCGGTGTTGATCCGCATTTCGCGCGGTTGCTGCGATTGGACACTGCGCATTATTGTGTATTAAGCCAATATAAAGGTGACAATGTTATCGAACATTGGAATTGCTGAATTATTGAACGGAACTGTTTGATATCGCTGAATATTATGGCGGTCCCTCCTTGGAACCGCCTCTTTATTGCATGCATGACTTGCCACTTTGCTGCGGCGTGTCGCAAACGCTTGCATAAAAGTATGCTCTCTAAAAGTATTGAAAATAAATGATTTTCGGGATTTCTTTCGATGGTATGACGTCTGACTTTTGAATTCATTTTGCCTACGTTTGCAAAAATCGGGGGAATGCGGCATAATAGTGGTTGTTAGGAATCGTGATGACGCGATACCGCAAATTGTTTCCCAACGAGAAGCTGGGAACAGGAATGGAAGAGAAAGGTTCGATGATGAATCGTACTATTAAGGCAGCAGTTGGAATGGTCGCTATCGCGGCAATGTCTGTTGGCACGTTGGCTGCTTGCGGTGGTTCTAGCTCAAGTTCCGATAACGGCAAGGGCAAGGTGTACTTCCTTAACTTCAAGCCGGAATCCAGCGACGAATGGAAGAAGCTGGCCAAGGATTACACCAAGGAAACCGGTGTCGAGGTCAAGGTCCAGACCGCTGCTTCCGGTACATACGAACAGACTTTGAAGTCCGAGATCGCCAAGTCCGAGGCTCCGACCTTGTTCCAGGTCAACGGCCCTGTCGGCTACCAGAACTGGTCGTCCTACACCGAAGACATGTCCGATACTGAGCCGTACAAGCAGCTTATCAACAAGGATGTCGCCCTCAAGGATGGGGATAAGGTCGTCGGTGTTCCGTATGCCATGGAGACTTATGGCCTGATCTACAACAAGGATCTGCTGGCCAAGTACATTGCCACTGACGGCGCCAAGATCAAGAGCGTCGATGACATCGACAACTTCGATACCTTGAAGGCCGTGGCCGATGACATCCAGGCTAAGAAGGACCAGCTTGGTGTCAAGGGCGCGTTCACCTCCGCCGGTTTCGATTCCAGCTCCGACTGGCGTTTCAAGACCCATTTGGCTAACCTGCCGCTTTACTATGAGTTCAAGGATGACAACGTCACCAAGCAGCCGGAGACCATCAAGGGCACCTATCTGCCGGAATATAAGAACATCTTCGATTTGTATCTGAAGGACTCCACCACCGAGCCGACCCAGCTGAGCTCCAAGACCGGTGATGATTCTACCTCCGAGTTCTCCCTCGGCGAGGCTGCGTTCTATCAGAACGGCACTTGGGCATGGACCGATCTGCAGAAGGCTGGCATGAAGGCCGAGTCCGTCGGCATGATCCCGATCTACACCGGCGTCAAGGGCGAGAAGAACCAGGGTCTGGCCACCGGTTCCGAGAACTACTGGTGCATTAACTCCAAGGCTTCCGACGCGGATAAGAAGGCCACCAAGGACTTCCTGAAGTGGGTCGTCACCAGCAAGACTGGCATCAAGTCTCTGTCCAGCGACATGGGCTTCACCACCCCGTTCAAGTCCTTCAGCGACGTCAAGTCCGACAATCCGCTGGTCCAGGCTGCTGTTGATGATCAGAACTCCGGCAAGACTGCAGTCTCTTGGAACTTCACCATGATGCCGTCCGAAGAGTGGAAGAACAAGCTTGGTTCCGCCCTCCTCGAATACGCTCAGGGCACCGGCGACTGGAACGCAGTCAAGAAGGCGTTCGTGGACGGTTGGAAGACCGAGTACGACGCTGTTCACTGATCACCGCTTGATCAAACCAATAACTGAATAGAACAACTGCGGCCGAGAGTTTTTCCTTTCCTTCTCTCGGCCGCAGTTGGTTGTGACGACATACACGAAGGGCCGTCATCGTAATTACTTGCGATGACGGCCCTTCGTGTATGTCGCTACGTTCGCTGTATGTTGCCGGAAAATCAGCTATGCAGACGAGCGGTGGTCGAACGGACGATCAGCTGCGCGGGGAACGTCTTGAACGGTTCGTCGAGCGGCTGCTTCTCGATTAGCGCGAGTGTCATGCGGGCCGCTTCGCGGGCCATCTCGACAGGGGTCTGACGGATGGTGGTCAGGCCGAGGTCGCGCGCGTAGACGCTGTCGTCGTAACCGATGATGGAGATGTCGTTCGGCACGGTGAAACCGTTGCGTTCCAGCTGGAACAGCAGCGGCACCGCGATGCCATCCTCCTGGCAGGCGATGGCCGTCGGCATGTGGTCGAGGCTGAGCAGCTGCGTCACGACCTTGCTGATCCTGTTCCTGCCAGCGTCGGTGACAAGCACGCGCGGTTCGACGCCGTTGGCCTGGCAGCATGCCATGAACGATTCGTAACGGCCCTGCACGCTGAAGTGCAGCGTCACTTCGCGGTCGGAACGGATGTAGACGATGTCGCGGTGGCCAAGCATCATCAGATGGCGTGCGGCGAGTTCCGAACCCTGCTTGTCGTCGATGCGGACGGCGGCGTTGAAGCCGCGCTCTTCCGGCAAGCTCGAATTGATGCCGATGATTGGCACATCGACTGACCTGAGTTGCCTGATTTCGTTGCTGGCGATGTCGAAGGAAATGACGATCACGGCGTCGACGTTGCGGCGCACCGGCAGCATGTCGAAGAACTCGCTGCGTTCCTCGGTGCTGGACATCTGGTAGATGGAGATGTCGTAGCCCTCATCGTGGAAGACCTCGTTCAGACCTTCGATGATGGAGGAGCTGAACCATAGGTTGAGCCGGCCTGAGACGAGTACCGCGATACGCAGCGCACGGCCGGTTTTCAAGGCCGCGGCAGAACGCGAGATGGAGAAATTCAGCTCGTCCGCGGCCTTCATCACCTTGTCTCTGGTGGCTTTCGACACCAGGTCAGGGCGCGTGAAGGAACGAGAGACGGTGGAAATGGACACGTGCGCGAGTTGCGCAACATCCTGAATGCTACTGCTTTTCATCGAGTCCCCTGTACAGTGATTGCTTGAATAATGTAATGCTACC
This sequence comes from Bifidobacterium adolescentis ATCC 15703, assembly GCF_000010425.1. Classification (NCBI taxonomy): domain Bacteria; kingdom Bacillati; phylum Actinomycetota; class Actinomycetes; order Bifidobacteriales; family Bifidobacteriaceae; genus Bifidobacterium; species Bifidobacterium adolescentis. The sequence continues at coordinate 1,979,036 of NC_008618.1, read as the reverse complement.
TCCCCTCACCATTAAGACCGTGTTCTTGTCCAATTTGCAACTTATTCATTACAAACGTTTTCATAAAGTGGTGGTAGTTGGGCATTGCGTGGAATATAAGCGTTCTCTAGAGATGGTTTTTGGTGACAACGTTTCATATTTTGCCGTGCGTGACATACGAAAATGACAACGTTTGACATTTGCAGTCATGCCGTTTATCATGACTGATGTAAGCACTGGAGAAACAGGAAACAATGCTGTGGATGGTTCCTCTGGGGAATGGAATTCCCGCCCGCGTTGACGCGGTACGCGGAATGGAGAAGGAAAGAAAGCAGGCAGGCTATGATCAGCATGGCTGGCAAGGCGATACGAAAGTGGTGGGCGCTCTTCGCGCTGCCAACGTTCGCCGCGTTCATCATCGGGTTTGTGATCCCGTTCATCATGGGTGTGTATCTGAGCTTCTGCAAGTTCACCACCGTCACCGACGCCGAATTCGTCGGTCTGAAAAACTACAAGAGGGCTTTTGCCGATAAGGAGTTCCTGCACGCGCTGGGCTTCTCGACGGCACTGACCATCATCACGACGATCGTGATCAACGTAGTCGCGTTCGCCATCGCATACATGCTGACCAAGGCCATCAAGGGCTCCAACATCTTCCGTTCGGTGTTCTTCATGCCGAACCTCATCGGTGGCATTATCCTGGGCTACATCTGGATGCTGCTGCTCAACGGCATTCTCGCTCACTGGGGCCGCGCGTTGACGTATAGCGCAACCTACGGCTTCTGGGGCTTGGTCATCTTGGTGTGCTGGCAGCAGATCGGCTATATGATGATTATCTACATCGCAGGCATGCAGTCGCTGCCGACCGACGTGCTCGAAGCGGCTTCCGTGGACGGCGCAAACGGCACCCAGACCATGTTCAAGATCATCATTCCGCTGATGATGCCGTCGATCACCGTATGCTCGTTCCTGTGTGTCACCAACGGCTTCAAGCTGTACGATCAGAACCTTGCATTGACCAACGGCGCTCCGTCGAACATGTCTGAAGGTCTGGCAATGAACATTACCCGCACGTTCTATGGCCGTATGGGCTGGGAAGGCGTCGGCCAAGCGAAGGCAGTGCTGTTCTTCATTCTGGTGGCCATCGTGGCGCTCATCCAGAACAAGCTCACCACGAGCAAGGAGGTGGAGGCATGAACTCCGGAGAAAAAGTCAAGCACGGCGCACTGTGGTCCGTACTGTTCGCGGTGGTTTCGCTGGCGTGGATCTTCCCGATCGTGCTGGTGATCATCAACTCTTTCAAGCAGAAGGCGTATATTTCTCGTAACGCGTTCTCCCTGCCGACCGGTAAGGCGTTCGTTGGACTTGAAAACTATACGCGTGGCCTCGAGACCACGAACTTCTTTGCCAGTTTCGGCTGGACCCTGCTCATCACTGTCGGTTCCGTGGCGCTGATTCTGGTGTGCACTTCGATGTGCGCATGGTGGATCGTCCGCGTGAACAACTGGGCTGCAAAGCTGCTGTACACGTTGTTCCTGTTCAACATGATCGTGCCGTTCCAGATGGTCATGTTCACCCTCTCCAAGCTGGCCGATATGCTCAAGCTCAACACCCCGTGGGGTCTGTGCTTCGTGTATCTGGGCTTCGGCGCTGGTCTGGCCGTGTTCATCTTCACCGGTGTGGTTAAGGGCATTCCGGAATCGCTGGAAGAATCCGCCATGATCGATGGTGCTTCCGTGCCGCGTATCTTCTTCCAGATCGTGGTGCCGATCATGAAGCCGTCCATTGTGTCCGTGGCCATTCTGCAGGCCATGTGGATCTGGAACGACTACCTGCTGCCGTACCTGACGCTCGATTTGAGCAAGTACAAGACCATTTCCGTGGCGGTGCAGTATCTGAAGGGCGGTTATGGTTCCGTGGATATGGGCGCCATGATGGCATGCCTGGTCATGGCCATCATCCCGATCATCATCTTCTACCTGATCTGCCAGAAGTACATCGTGAAGGGTGTTATGGCTGGAGCCGTTAAGGGCTGATCTTCGATCAGCCCTTAGGGAACAGCGCAGTGCGCTGTTCCCAGGCTCCAGCCCGAGCGGCTATGCCGCGAGGGTAACGTTGAGCCCGCGCGTAGCGCGGTCCTTAATTGCAGGGCCGAAGGCGGCGCGGTGAAGGGCTGATTTTCACCCAGAAAAATTTAAGGGACTGATGCGAATCAGTCCCTTTTTTCGTGCCTAATTACTTGCTGATGTACTTGCGGAAGACATGCTCGAGAATCGGCGAATGCAGCATCAGCATCGTGCCATACCCCAGTATGAGCAGCAGGAACAGGCCCTGCGGCATGTAAACCCAGCTGGCCACGAGCAGCGCCACGTACACTGCGTCGATCGCAACCAATGCCAACGTGTGGCCGATGTTGCTCACGCCGAACACAAAAGCGTTGCCAAGCGTGCGCCAGAACGAGTTCTCGAACCGCGCCTGCAACGCCCACACCCATTCGAAACCGATGAGCCACACAATCGTCAACGCGAATTTCGGAATGAGCAGCGGCGTGATCTGCAGCACGATCCACGAGTAGACGCACAGCGTGCCGGTCGTGCCGAAAATCAGCCAATAGCCGGTCGATTTCGCAAAATTCGAACGGAACGCCTTGAAATAATTGCGCGTCGCCGTGCCTTCGCCGGACAGCGTGCGACGGACGGCGTCGTGGCCGGCGGTCAGTGCCGCGCCGATCGTGATGATCGGAATGCTGGTGACGAGCATCAGAATGTTGATCCAGATCGCGTCGACGGCGTCGCTCAGGCCGCGCATAAAGCCGGAATCGGGGGAGAGGAACTTCATAATCGCCTTTCGTATGGCATCCGTTGGCAACGTATGCAAGTCGAATCTTCCGCGATTCTACTCGATACAGCTGGAGTATGCACATTTTCGTCAAACGTTTGATGTGCTGCAATGATTAAGTTTTCATTAGCGTTTCGCTTTGCTTGATGTTATCGTTTTCATGTAGCGGAGACAGTGCTCCGCATCCGATGGACTACGACAAAAGGGGTTATCGTGACAGCAAACAACATGCGTGACGATTGGTGGAAGCAAGCCGTCGTCTACCAGATCTACCCGCGCAGCTTCAAAGACGTGAACGGCGACGGGTTGGGAGACATCGCCGGTGTCACCGAGAAAATGGATTACCTGAAGAATCTCGGCATCGACGCGATCTGGCTGAGCCCGTTCTACCCGTCCGACCTGGCCGATGGCGGCTACGACGTGATCGACTACCGCAACGTGGACCCGCGCCTCGGCACCATGGCCGATTTCGACGCGATGGCCGCCGCCGCGCATGAAGCCGGCATCAAGGTGATCGTCGACATCGTGCCGAACCACACGTCCAACAAGCACAAGATGTTCATCGAGGCGCTCGCCGCCGGCCGCGGTTCGGCCGCACGCGACCGCTACATCTTCCGCGAAGGCCGCGGCGAGCACGGCGAGCTGCCGCCGAACGACTGGCAGTCGCTGTTCGGCGGCCCGGCGTGGCAGCAGGTCGACGACGGCCAGTGGTACCTGCACATGTTCGCCAAGGAGCAGCCGGATTTGAATTGGAAGAATCCGGACGTGCACGAGGAATTCAAGAAGACATTGCGATTCTGGTCCGACCACGGAACCGACGGCTTCCGCATCGACGTGGCGCACGGCTTGGCCAAGGACCTCGATTCCGTGCCGCTGGCCGACATGGATCCGGCCGCGGTGCAGCATGTGCTGCCGGCGGACGGCGCGTTCAGCCCGCTGTGGGACCGTCCGGAAGTGCACGACATCTACCGCGAATGGCGTCAGGTGTTCAACGAGTACAATCCGCCGCGTTTCGCCGTCGGCGAGGCGTGGGTGAAGGCCGAATCGCAGCATCTGTACGCGTCCACCGACGAGCTCGGCCAGGTGTTCAATTTCGAGTTCGCCGAAGCCAACTGGTTCGCCGACGAGTTCCGTACGGCCATTGCTGACGGCTTGCGCGCCGCCGAGGAAACTCACGGTTCCACCACGACGTGGGTTATGAACAACCACGATGTGCCGCGCAGTCCGTCGCGTTTCGGTCTGCCGCAGGTGAAGGACGCTCCGTACCACCAGCTGGCGCACGATTGGCTGTTGCGTGACGGAGAGACCTACCGCGAGAATCGTGAGCTCGGCACCCGTCGCGCCCGCGCAGCCGCGCTGATGGAACTGGGCCTGCCGGGTTCCGCCTACGTGTATCAGGGCGAGGAACTGGGCCTGTTCGAAGTGGCGAACATTCCGTGGGATCGTCTTGAGGATCCGACGCCGTTCAACACCCGTCGCAACTTCACCGACAAGGGTCGTGACGGCTGCCGTGCACCGATGCCGTGGAAGGCTGCCGATTGCGGCGAACCGGCTTCGTGGAGCCCGGACTTCATCACCGGCGGCACGTTCGGTTTCGGCCCGGAGCAGGGCGATTCCGCCGACGCGCACCTGCCGCAGCCGGCCTGGTTCAAGGATTTCGCGGCCGACGTCGAGGCCGATGACAACGGTTCCATGCTGCACTTGTACCGCAAGCTGTTGCAGCTGCGGCAGACGGTGCTGACGGCGACCGGAGACACGTCCGCCGACCTGCTGGACATGGGCGATACGGTGGTCGCCTACTCGCGTCCGGCCACGGAAGGCCGTCGATTCCTGTCCGTCACCAATTTCGGCGACGAGCCGATCGCCCTGCCGGACGATGCGGTCGCCATCGCAAATTCCGTGCCGTTGACGGACGACGGCAAGCTGGATAGCGACGCCTCCGTCTGGCTGCTGCTGGGCTGATCGACCGCTGAACCTGGCCGTTGCACTGCTGGCTGAGGTTGCGATTGTTCTCAGGCGGCCTAACCGCTCCCAAATCGCCTTGCATATATGAAAAATTCCGGCCCTCCACAAGGAGGACCGGAATTTTGGTTTGTAAGGAAAGGGGAATGGTAAGTCTAAACGCTACTTCTCGCCGTTCATGATGGCGGCAAGCGATTGCACGCGCGGCAGATCGAACACCTCATCGGTGTGCACCACCTTGAGGTCCGGGCCTGCCAGCGGCACACGCCAGTTGGAGTATTCACTGGACGTGCCCGGCTGGTTCTGCGTGCGCGTCTCGCCCACGCCATCCACCAACGCGGCCTGCAGCAGCACGGACGGCGACTTGAGCAGCATCTTGTGCATCGCCTCGACGATTTCCTGGATGTGGCCTTCCACATCGCCCGCCACTTCCGGCGTGATCAGGCCGGACTCCACAAGACGGTCCATCATCGCGTCGCGTTCGGCGGTGGCGGAAGCCTGGAACTCCTCGACCGGGCCGGACAGCAGGTGCAGCTGTTCGCGCAGCTTGACGTGCTCGAACTGCAGGTAGCCGGCGGTCGGCGGCAGGTCGTGCGTGGTGACGGAAGCCAGCGCGTACTTGCGGTACGTGGACGGATCGGCGTACGGGTCGCCGGCGTTGGGGGAGTCGTCCACGCGGGCGAACCATTCCACCATGCAGCCCAGCAGGCCGTGCTCGCCGAGTACCGTGCGTACGTAATCAGGCACGGTGCCCAGATCCTCGCCGACCACCAAACCGTTCACGCGGGACGCTTCAATGGTCAGGATCGCGATCATCGCCTCATAGTCGTACGTAACGTACGCGCCACCGCGCGCGCCTTCGCCCTGCGGAATCCACCACAGACGGAATAGGCCGAGTATATGGTCGATGCGCACCGCGCCCGCGTGCGAGAACATGTTGTGCACCATCTCGCGGTACACGCCATAACCAGTTTTGGCCAGATAATTCGGATTGAACGGCGGCTGGCCCCAATCCTGACCCTGCTGGTTGTAGAAGTCCGGTGGGCAGCCCACGGTTACGCTGCCTACTGCGAAACGTTCCGGATTCCACCACACGTCCGCGCCGAGCGAGTGCACGCCCACGGCCATATCCTGCATGAGGCCGAGTGCCATACCGCTGTCACGGGCGGCGTTCTGCGCGGCTGTCACCTGCTCGTCGGCGATCCACTGCAGCCAGCATTCGAAATCGACCATATCGGCGTGCTCGCGCATGAGCTCCACCACTTCAGGCGAATCGCGGTTCGTGTCCTTGAACCACGTGCCTTCCCACGGCGCGCCCCACACCTGGAACGCCACCGACCATGCGGCGAACGCGCGCAGATCCGGACCCGCGGCCTCCTTGAACGCGTCGAACGCGGCCTGACGCTCGACGGAACGCGGCACGTTGTACACAAGCTGCAGCGCCTGGCGCTTGTGCCACCAAGCGGAATTGATGTCGAGCGGCTCGATACTGTCGTTGGCTGGCGAGACTTCCGCGTGCAGACGCGCCACTTCGGCCTGGTCCGCCTCGTTGAGTTCCGCATATTCAGCGATATCCTGCGGACGGATGTACGTCACATTGAGAAAACGACGCGATTCGGGAAGATATGGCGACGGCTCCAGCGGCGGCACCGGCGCGGTGGCGTGAATCGGGTTGATAAGCATGAAATCGGCATGCGATTTCGTTGCCGCGTCGGACAGCAGCAGCTTCAGATCGCCATAGTCGCCCACGCCCCAGGATTCAGCGGAACGGATGGAATACATCTGTGCCATCCAGCCCCAACGTTGCTTTTCCGCTACTGCTGGCGGCAGTTCGATGCGTGCCGGTGCGCAGATCAGCGCGGCTTCGGCGTGCAGCGGGCCGGCATCGACGGCCAGCGTGTGGTAGCCGGCGGGAATATCGTCCGGCAGCGTCAGTTGCAGCGAGCCGTCATCTGCGTTCGAGCCCGTCAGATACGCGGTCAGATCGCCCGCATATTCCGTGCCGTCTTCCAACGTCAGCTTCAGCGCCACGTCGTTTCCTTTCGCGCGGATTGGCGTGACGGCTTCCTTGCCGATGAACTTCACGACGGTCGGCTCAACAAGTGTGTCTGCGATGCGCTGCTGGGTCGCCGCATAGGAGGCGGTGATCGCTTCGTCGCTGGATGCGTCCACACCGAGTGCGGCCAATACGGAGACGAGCACTTCGTCGCGGATTTCCACATAGGTGCCGAGCTGGTCGATATACGACGTGGAAATGCCATTGAGCTTGGCGAGCTGGATAAGAGGCCGTGCGATGCGTTCTGCGCTTTCGGTCTGCTGGGTCTGTGTCATGGGTCCCTTCTTTCCGCGCCGTTTGTGACGGCTGACATGCTACATTGCTTGCGATTGCCGCAGCTTCGATGCTGGTGGCATTCGCACCAAAGATAACTATATCACGGTATGATATCGTTTTCAAAGCGTGTTTTGCGGTAAGAGAGTGTTGCTATATTGCGATTTTGCTCTAATTTCAGGAATATAGATAACCGGAATTGTTTTTTCATATTGACTATCGTTTGCAATACGAAGGCGCAGCGCTCCGCATTGCAAACGATTATTTCAACGGGGCATTGCTCGTCTGCTACTCGGCTTCGAGAATTGCAAAGCTTTGCAGACCTAGACGCAGCGAAGTGCCGCTAATTTCGTTTTCGCCGACAACAAGCACGGCGTGTATTACGACTTTTTGATTGAACGCGATTGCGGTTCCGTGGACCGCGTCGCCGATCCGTGGGCGCGCGGGGCCGGTGTGAACGGCCGGCGCAGCATGGTCGTGGACTTCAGCCGCACCAATCCGGATGGTTGGTACCGCGACCATATGCCGGACGTGCCGCTTGCGCAGACGGTGGTCTGGGAAACCCATGTGGGCGATTTCAGCAATGATCCCGCCGGCGGTTTCCCCGAATCGCACCGCGGCAAGTATCTTGCGTTCACCGATGACGGTACGTCGTTGGAAGGCCATCCCGACTTTCCGACCGGCCTTGCGTACCTGAAGAAGCTTGGTGTCACTGCAGTGCAGCTGATGCCGATTTACGACTTCGGTTCAGTGGACGAAACGACCTGCGACCGCTATAACTGGGGCTACGATCCGATCAATTACAATGTGCCGGAAGGCTCGTACTCCACCAATCCGTTCGACGGCACCACACGAATCCGCGAAGTCAAGCAGATGGTGCAGGCGCTGCACAGTGCGGGCATCAAGGTGATCATGGATGTGGTTTACAACCACATGTTCTCCACCGACAATTGGTTCGAACGTACGGTGCCGAAATACTTCCTGCGCCGCAAGCCCAACGGCGCGCTGGCCAACGGATCCGGCTGCGGCTGCGATATGGCCACCGAACGCAAGATGTTCCGCCGGTTCATCGTGGAATCCGTGACGTTCTGGGCGCGCGAATACCACATGGACGGCTTCCGCTTCGATCTGATGGGCCTGATCGACGTGGACACCATGAACGCCGTGCGCGCCGCGTTGAACGAGATTCCCGGCCGCGGCCGTGACATCCTCATGTATGGCGAACCGTGGTCCGCAGGCGCGTCGGCGCCACTTCCCGCGGACACGCTGCTCGCCGGCAAGCAGGGGCTTGCGCAGTTGGACGATCGCATCGGCCACTTCTGCGACACCACGCGCGACACCATCAAAGGCCACGTGTTCTATTCGGATCGCCCCGGCTACGTGAACGGCGGCATGCACGCCAACGCCGTGGCCGTGCGCGAGGCGGTGGACGCCTGGCGCCATAGCGACCGGCCGGAAGGCGTTGCTGGGCAGGTGATCCAATACGTTTCCGCGCATGATGACCTGACCTTGTGGGACAAGCTATGCGCCAGTCTTGCGGCGAGCTCGCTGGGCAGCGCCGTGGCCGAAGGCGACGAGGAAAACACGGTGGATGTGCCGAAGACGCTGCATGACGCCGATTTCTCCGAACAGGGACTGGACGCCGTCGGACCGGAGATGGCACAGGCGTTGCACGATGTGCTGGGGGCCAATCGTCTGTCCGCCGGCATCGTGCTCACATCGGCAGGCATTCCGTTCATGCTGTCCGGCGAGGAGTTCGCGCGCACCAAATACGGCAATTCCGATTCGTACGATTCGACCAAGGAGCTCAACTGGCTGGATTGGAACCGCGCTTGGCATATGCGCGATCTGATCGGTTTCTATGCGAAGCTGATCGCCCTGCGCAAAAGCGATGCGCGATGGTTCGACGGCAATCGCAAGATCGTCGACACGGAAGGCGATGAGCTGGTGTTCCGCGTCGGTGATTACTTGGTGGCCGTCAATCCGTCCGATCGCACCGGCGTGGTGGACGTGGCCGCCGCGGCTGTGGAAGGCGATTCCGGTGAGATGCATCGTTACTGGTGCTGCCTTGGAGTGTCCGGCAGAGGGGGTGGCGTCAGCACAGGGGGAGGTGACGACGATTATCTGATCATGCCGGCGCATACGTTTGCAATCTGGAGGTTGCAGTAATACTCTCGAAGAGAGAACCCATGCGGCGATCGCAAAGTGGCGGTCGCCGTGCCCCCCGCTACGGCAACGAGGCCGGAAGACCAGAAAGGACACGAAAGTGGAAACCGGAGCGCAAGATCCACGATATGAGGTGGTGTTCTTCGACCTGTACGGAACGCTGATCGATATTCGTACCGATGAGCAAAGCGAAGCCGCCTGGCAGGCTTTATATGACTGCGTGCATGAACTGGGCGCGCAGTATGGGTCGCTTGACGAGATGCGCGAACGGTTCGACCAACTTGAGGCGCGTGAGATGGTGCACCAGGCCAATCGTGCGATCGTGCGCGACGGGTGGGGGGAATTTGACATCCTGCCCGTGTACCGCTCGCTGCTCATGAACCGCGACGATGAGGCGGAACGCCGATTGGCGCTGCCGCAGGCCGCGGAAAAGGCCGCATGGGCGTTCCGCCAGGCCAGCACCAGCATGATCCGTCTGTATCCGGGCGCGCTGGACATGATCGAACGTCTGCAGGACGCCGGCGTCGTGGTGGTGCTGCTGAGCAACGCGCAGGCATGCTACACGAGGCCCGAACTGGAGATGACCGGTTTGGCGAGCGTGCTGGACGACGTGATCATCTCCAGTGAGGAGAAGATGCGCAAGCCGTCCCGCGAGCTGTACATGCTGGCGCTCGACCGTGAATTCGTGACCGCCAAGCATGCGCTCATGGTGGGCAACGACGAACGCAACGACATCATCGGCGCCAATGCCGCGGGACTTGATGCCGCGTATTTCCGCACGGAGATTTCGCCCGCCAATGATCCGGCGGCGTCAGAGCATGCGGTATGTTCGTTTACCGGAGCCGACTACGACGGGCTGCTGAAATTCGTGCTGGACGCATAAGGCGCGCGGTGGGCGCTGAGCTTAAATCGCATGGGACGTGCGGGAAGCCGCTGTGGCGTGCGGGAAAGTCGCAAGGAAAAGTCGCAAGTCGTAAAAGGCATACGTGCGTAAGGCGTGCGTAAGGTGCACGTGCCACGTGCGACGCGCGGAAAAATCGCAATAGGAGGACATATGGAAGGCTATGCCGAGCAGGGAGCTCGAACCGATTCGACCGACCAAATCGGATTCGGCGGCGCTCGCCGCAACAGGAAAAAGCGTCGCGGACTGACGGTGTTCCAACTTAAGGTCATCGGCGCGGTGGCGTTGGCCTTGTCCGCCGGCAGCACCACCATCGTGCCGCTGTTCTTCGGCTCCGATACCAACAATATGACGTCGCTGACGGCGATGGTCCTGAGCGAAGTGGTGTCCTGGTTCGCCATTCCGATCTACGCGTGGCTGCTGGTGCAGGGTTTCCGTGAAACGCACAGCCGGGTCGCGTACGGCCTGCAGCTGTTCATTCTCGCCGTGGTGTGCGAGGTGCCGTACGACCTCGCCACATCGCATAAGGCTTTCGACCTGGGCTCGCAGAATCCCGTTTTCGGCCTGTTCGTTGCGTTTGTTGTGCTTGCCGCGCTCGACTGGGTGGCGTCGCGCTATCAGAAGGCCATGAAGGTGCTGTTGTCGGTCGGACTGGTGGTGATTGGTCTGCTGTGGGACCTGCTGCTGCGTATCGGCCTACGCCAGCACATGATGAGCATCGGTTCGGTGACGCTTGGCTTCGTGCTGATTTTCGCTCTGATGCGCCAGTATGAGAATTCGATGATGTTCACAGCCGGCCTGTTCGGCGCCGTGATGATGATCGCGCCGGGCGTGGGCGTGGCGTTCGTGCACTACTACAACGGCAAGCTGGGCTATAAGCATCAGTGGACGAAATGGGCTTTTTACGCGGTTTACCCGGTTATTTTGATAATTTGTGCGATTTGTGCAACACTGGCGTGATTTTTGACAACGTTCGCAATATGATAGAAACGGATTGAGAGAGCATCACCGCTCAAGCGAGTGTTTCCAAGGTTGGAAACGTTTGTGATTATGATGCTAGAACCGCAAAGGGGTTGAGAGATGGATAGAGCAGGCATTCGCGAGGTGGCCAAGGCCGCGGGTGTGTCGATTTCCACGGTATCGCGCGCGTTCAAGCGTCCGGAACTGGTGTCCGAACGTACACGTCGCAAGGTGCTGGAAACGGCGGACAAGCTTGATTTCAACATCTCCCGTTCCGCCACGTCGCTGAAATCCGGCCAATCGTACCGTGTGGCGATGCTGATGAACGAGGAAATCACCAGCTGGTTCAATACGGAAGTGTTCGCCGGCATCGACTCCGTCATGCACGACGCCGGGTACGACATCTCGCTGTTCCAGCATGTCGACACCGCCGAAAATCGCAAGGAATTCTTCACGAATCTGCCCGTCCGCCGCAACGTGGACGCCGTATTCGTAACGTCGTTCGGCGTGGATCCGAAGGAAATCCAGCAGCTCAAACGCATCCACGTGCCGATCATCGGCATCAATACGCCGACGCAAAGCGGATTCGACGCCACCATCTCCATCGACGATGAGGACGGCATGTTCACCGCCGCGCAGCACCTCATCAACCTTGGCCACAAAAACATCGTGTACGTGTGCTCCGACGCCATCGACTCCATCAATTCCTCCATCGACTCGCGTGGACAGGGCTTCATCCGCGCCTGCAAGACCATGGAAAGCACGCACGACTTCAAGTGGCGCGTCGTTTCCGTGCCGCGTGGCAAGACGTTCGCCGATTCGGCATTGACCGCGCTGCTGGCGTTCGACGAATTCCCGGACGCCATCTGCTGCCAGATGGATATGATGGCGATTCCGCTGGTGCTGCGTTTGGAACGGTACGGCCACCACACGCCTTCTGATTACTCGATTATCGGCTTCGACGATTCGCCGTACGCCGACACTGTGAACCTGACCACCATGCGCCAGGATCCGTATGCGATGGGTCGCGCGGCCGCGCAGAAGGCCATGAAGCTCATCGCGGGGGAGCCGCTGGAGAACCCGTACGAAGTGGTGCGTGCGCAGCTGGTGCTGCGTGGCACTGATTCCGTGTTCGGCGGGGAGCAGTAGGTTCCGGTTCTGGGCCTGGGCGCGATTTCGCCGAGGCTGCTGGGGTCGAAGATGAGCGGGGTATGGTCGCATTGTGGTCTTATTCGGAACCGCGGTGTTTTGGCTGGTATTTTGGCTGCGTTGTGTAGGGCTCGGAATCCTTGCGGGGTCGAAGTGGTGTGCGCCCCCGTGTGCTTTCAACCTTGTGGGTAACGCTGCTGTTTGATTGTGCGGTTTGGTGGTTGGGTTTGCGTCCCTGCATCCCCGTAATGCCTTTGCACCTCGTCATAATGCTTCGATACCCCGTATATGTAGCACGATTCTGATTTTGTGCTGTTTTTCGGGATCGTGACACATTTTGTTCCGCATCCGCGCCGCCGGTGGCAGTCTTCACGTATCGATGATCCGGAAGTTGGACAGGCGCTGTCCGATAAAAGAATTCTGTACAATATAATGTACTGAATATGGTGCCATACAAAGGATGGGGGCTGTGATGCCACTAACGGCTAGCTATACGGATGTGCGTCGCGATTTGAAAGCCATCACGGACAAAGTCATGCATGACCGTGTTTCCGTTACCGTCTTTAAGAACAACAAGCCTGCTTTCAAGATCGTTCCGCTGGATCCGGTTGCGGCACCGGCTCAAGGGTCGCGGCAGGATGCGGTGCAGGGTCGGTACCTTGATGCTGCCCGGGCGATAGATGATGAGTATCGCGATGTCTTCGAGGTTCTTGCGCGTGAATCGTAGTGTTACGCAGCCGATTGACGTTCCTACGGTGCTTGCTATTCACGATTTGCAGATACGTCGTCATGGTGGATCTGGTGGCGTGCGGAGCTTGTCTTGTCTTGAGGGATGCGTGGCTTCTCCTTGGATGAGTTTCGCGGGCGAGGACTTGTATCCTACGTTGTGCGAGAAGGCGGTGAGGTTGGGATATGAGGTGATTACGCAGCATCCTTTTGTTGATGGGAATAAGCGTACGGGATTGGCGTTGATGCTGGTTCTTTTACGCGAAGGCGGCATTGCTGCGACTTTTGATCATGGTGAGCTGCTTCATTCCATTCTTTCAGTTGCGAATGGGGATCTCGATTATGATGGGCTGCTGACGTTTGTGAGGAAGTCGGTGCGTCCGTAATAGTTGCATTGGTTGCCGGTTGTGTCTTCGTGTGTTTTTTTACTTCTGTGGATTGTTGATGTTTTTATTGCGGGGGCCGAGTTTGTGTTTCCGCACCCCCGTATATGTAGCACGATTCTGATTTTGGGCTGTTTTTCGGGATCGTGACACATCGTGCACCCCCGTACTGGTTCGAATCCGCCGAAATTGCGTGTCGGGGGTATGAGTCGGTTGAAAAATTGGCTTTTTCGGCATCTGGATGTGTCATGATTCGAAATTTGCGGCGAAAATCAGGATCGTGACACATTTTTTTGCTCCGCATCTGCATGTCGGTCGGGAGGCTTCGATTGTCGTTGCGGATGCGATTCGCTCAGTTTCGCTGGTAATGGTGCCGTGGTCATGATGGCGTTATAACGGGGGCTGTTTTTAGGGGCGGTTTGCTTTGTTTTCGTTGTACAACGGAACGAATGATGCATGCAAAATATGAAAATGTTTGCAGAATTATTTGTTGCAACACGTAGAAGGGGGTACGATTTCCTGCGTGATAGTGAAAATAAATTTGCAGAGATAGTGTGGTCTGTGCAATGCCGGGAACGGCGGTATATCAGCCGATGTTTGCCTTTATTGCAGTATTTTGAGGAGGGTATAACGCGTCGCGGGGGTAGGGTAGCAGTGTTTCATTTCATAACTGCAAAGGTTATCATTGAGGGGTACTCAAACGAGGGTATGAAGCGAGGAGAAGTGTATAGCAGGCCGCTATATGCGCAATGAAGAGCATGGGAGTTGACGTTCCTGCAAAGGATGTCACCTCTTGGAAAGGAACTTAGAGGGGGCTGTAGTCGTGCGGCAGGGGGACAGGATGAAGCAGCTGCGTAACGGTACCATGCAGAATGCGCCACAGCACTATTCGGGAATGCGATCGGCATCCGGTCGCGTGCTTTCGCGCGCCCGCTCACTGACCGCCGCGATCATGGTTGGTCTCCTGGCCCTCAGGGCAAAGGAGCGGCAGCAATGATCACCTTGGCGAGACGAGGGGAGGCCGGTCAGACATAAAGACCTCAATCCCTTGTACACTGCCTAATTTTCTTGAGTATCCAGCCTGGCTCCATATATTTTCCGGTTTGCCGTTGGGGGCGAATCAAACATGCTTACTTTCCAATCCACAGAAGAGGGGTCGGCAATGAAGGAACGCACGATCGCAAGCCGCGTCATCGCCGCATGCTGCGCAATCGCCGCCACATTCGCCGCGGCAGCCTGTGCATTCATTACTCGCGATGCCGTCGCGGCGCCAACAACAGACTCTGCCAGCGGCAGCATCGCCATTTCGTACCAACATAAAAGCTCGGACTCCGAAACTGGCGACGATTCTACCAACTTCGCCATTTCGGACGCCAGCTTCAACCTCTACAAAGTCGGGCAGATCCCGGCAAGCGGCGGCGCCACCTTCGAACCCGTCGCACCGTTCACCGACTCCACCGCCTACCCCGTCGACTGGTCGAAGATGACCGGCAAGGACGCGCAGGTGTGGCGAGACATGGCCAACACGCTCGCCGGACTCATCGCGGTGAACCAACCTGACGCCACGGCAACCGGCGTCGCCAACACCTCCGGGCATCTGACCTTCACCGGACTGTCCGACGGCCTGTACTTGGCCGTGTCCGACAGCGTTGACGTGAAGGTCGCCAACGCCTCCGGAAAGAACCAGACATGGACGTGCTCTTCCGGCAGCATGCTCGTCGCAGTGCCCGAAGACGGCGTCTCCGGCGGGTCGCGTGTGCTGAGTATCGAACCGAAAACCGAATGTGTGGCGCAACCGCCGAAAACCGTGAAACGCACCGTGCGCAAAATCTGGAATGACCGGAACAATTCTGACGGCAAGCGCCCCGAATCCATCACCGTGAAACTCCTGCGCGACGGCGAGCCCGTGGAAAACGTGAAGCTGAACGAGTCCAACAAGTGGACGCATTCGTGGACAGCGCTCGACGCGGACCACGAATGGACCGTGGTCGAAGCGGCGGTGCCCGACGGCTACACCACCATCTCCGATGTGGAAGGCGACTCCACTGAAATCACCAACACGCACACGCCACCCACCACGCCGGACCAGCCGCACACCGGCGCCGACGTGCAGCAGGCCGCTTGGATTGCCGTGGCCATCTTGGGCGCGGGTTTGGTGCTGCTGATCGTTGCCAAGACGGCTTTGCGGAAGCGGGCGTAGCATAAGTAACGTGACGGATGAATCGGACGCCAAGCCAGCTGCGCAAGTCGAATTGGATGCGCAGGTTAAACCGGGTGCGCAGGTTAAACCGGCTGCCAAGCATAAGAAATCGAATGCGCTGCTCAATGTGATGATTGCCATTTCCGCAATAGCCATGATCGGGGCGCTGGGCCTCATCGCGTATCCGACATTCAGCGACTGGTGGAACCGCATGCACCAGTCATACGCCGTGGCAGGCTACGTGGAACAAACCAAAGACATGTCCGGCGCCGAACGCAAAGCCATGCTGAAAGCGGCGCACGAATACAACGAACGGCTCGCCGCGAACGGCGATCGGTGGCACATGACCGACGCGCAGAAGCGCGAATATGATGAAACGCTCGACGTGACCGGCACCGGCATCATGGGATACGTGACCATCCCGCGCATCAAAGTGAAACTGCCCGTCTATCACGGCACCAGTGACGGCGTATTGCAGATCGCCGCCGGACATTTGGCCGGCACATCGCTGCCCGTAGGCGGAGCGACCACGCACGCGGTGATCTCCGGGCATACCGGGCTGCCGAGCGCGCGATTGCTAACCGGTCTCGACGAGCTGGAGAAAGGCGACACGTTCGCATTCCACGTGCTCGACCAAACGTACACGTACAAAGTGGACCAGATCTCAGTGGTGCTGCCAAGCGAAATCAGCAAACTCAACATCGAGCCGGGCGCCGATTACGCGACTCTGATCACCTGCACGCCGTACGGCATCAACTCGCACAGGTTGCTCGTGCGCGGGCACCGGATTCCGAACCCCAAAGTGCCAGACAAGACGCAATACGACGAGCCGGGCGAAATGACAGCCGTGGCGGCTGCGGTGATCGGACTGCTCGTGTTTGTGGCTGGCTGCGCTTTTGTGGGGCTCGCGCGGCTATGGCGACGCTCCTGGATTGTGCGGCACGGGTTGTGCGCCGGGGCCGGCGCGCGCCATTCGTCTGGTGTTCGGGGGTAGTGTCTAGCCTAGCGCCGCCGCAAGCCGGTGACATCGCTTCTCCGGTGTGCGGGGGTGTGCGTCTGGTCGTGCTTGGTATGTGGTGCGTGGTGTTTGTGTGCTTGTGGTACGTGTTGCGTTTCAGTGTGTGTACTTGTGTTTGCGTGCGTGTGCATGTCTGATGTTGCGCAGGGGTGTTGTTGCGGTGCGCATATGGCCTGAATCGTGCTGAAGCATGGGTTGTGAGCGGATGGGGGTATTATTCGGCCTGTTTCGGACGCTTTTGATGCCCCTTTTGCTCATGACTTGCGGTTTTGACGGTTTTGGCGCGGTTGTGAGCGGATGGGGGTACGATTCTGGATGTTTCGGGCTGTTTTGATGTTGGGTGGCCTCCCCTTTTGCTCACGACTTGTGAGTTGGGCTGGTTTTGCTTGTCTGTGAGCGGATGGGGGTGTGATTCGGGCTGTTTCGGACGCTTTTGATGCCCCTTTTCGCTCATGACTTGCGATTTTGCCGGTCCGCGCGCGGTCGTGTGCGTACGGGGGTGTGTGCAATGGGTCTTGCGTGGGTGTAGGCGCGCGGGTGTGCCGGTGTAGGCGTGGGTGTAGGCGTGCGGTCGTGGTTTTGGCTGGGTATCTGGCTTATAGATGGTGGATTCGGCCGGGCGTCCGGTGGTATCTCGCTTATAGGTGGCGGGTCGGTTTGGGCAATAGGTCGTTAGGGGGTAGCATGCATGCCCCCTAGATGTCTTGTTCCCGCAAGGGGCCGCCATCTATAAGCGAGATACCATCCGTCGATCCCGCGAATCCGCCATCTATAAGCGAGAAAGCGCGTGAACCGGGCGCTGCGGCGGCGAAATCGCAAAATTATGGAATCGGCTGATTGCTGCGCGCGGCAGGTGGGTAGTATCGGGCGCGGAAGACGTGGAAGGAGCTGCCATGTGTGATGAAGGGGAAACTGCGGATCGGGCGGATGCCGTACGAACGGAATCGCAAAAGATGGAATCGCGAGCGGGGGAGACGGCGCTTGACGGGTCGGCGCGCAGCATCATCGTGCTGATTGTGGTCGGCATGTTGGTGGGGGTGCTGTCGGGCACGTTCGGCATCGGCGGCGGCACGGTGATCGTGCCCGCGCTCGTCTGGCTCGGCCTGTCGCAACGCAACGCGGCCGCCACGTCCACGCTGGCGATCGTGCCGACCTCCATTTCCGGCGTCGTTTCGTACGCGACCGGCGGGCACGTCGACTGGCTCGCCGCGGCGTTGCTGTTTTGCGGTATGTTTGTCGGCGGGCAGATCGGCAGTTGGCTGCTGTCGCGGCTGCCGGAATTGGTGCTGCGGTGGATTTTCGTGGCGTTTCTCGTGTTTGTGGTGATCAATCAGGTGAGTTTTGTGCCGTCGCGCGACCACCAGATTGTCATGACGGTGGTGACCGGCATTGGCTTGGCGTTGCTGGGTGTGGTCATCGGCACGCTGGCGGGGCTGCTGGGCATTGGGGGTGGTGCGCTTGCGGTGCCGTCGCTGTCGATGCTGTTTGGCGCGTCCGACCTGGTTGCGCGCGGCACTTCGCTGTTGGCAATGTTTCCGAATTCGATCACGACCAGCGCGGCGAACTTGAAGCGCAGGCTAGCGCATGTGAAAACCGCGCTGATTATTGGCGTGACGGCGGCTGTGACCGCGCCGCTCGGCACGTGGATTGCGGGGGAGGTTTCGCCACGAGTTGGGGCGATTATGTTCGCCTGCTATCTGTGCGTGCTGCTGGTGCGGTCCGTGTTCGTGGCCGTAAAGGCCACGCGCGCGGCGCGGGTTGCGCGGGGCTGAGTGGCGCGGGCATTTTTTCCAGTGGCTGGATGATTTAGTCGCGTGAGTGGTGCGTCAGAGGTGGTTTTTATCCAGTCACTGGGATTTTTGGCGTGTGAGTGGGGTCTGAGAGGTTGGATTTATCCAGCCAGTGGGGGATTTTGGCTTGTGGGGTGCGGTGGGGGTGTTGTTTGACGGAATATGGCGATTTTATTGGCCGTATTCCCCCTGTTCATGCGGTGGATATGTTGCGGTCATCATATGGCGATGAGTGTTCATCTGCCGTTCTTCTGTAGTGCGGTGTGCGTTGGCTTGCGGCGCATAGCGTGGGCGGTGGAATCGAAAGATCCAAGCAAATGCAGTTGCGGAAAGGTTCCGCATAGCTGGAAGGTATAGCCGAAAACGGGACTCCGAAATCGGGAAACCGAATCGGGAAACCGCCTCGATCGCAACGAATCGACGAAACCGGACGGCACAGACGAAACTGCATGGAAGAAAGAAGAAACATGAGTAAGCACAAGGCTCTCACGGGCGCAATCGCGGCCCTCGCCTCCGTCGCAACGCTCGGTGCGCTTGCCGCGCCGGCGCTCGCAGCCGACACCACGTACAGCCCCAACGGCAAGTCCGTTGCGGAACTGGCGCAGCACGGCGGCGCGCAACGCATCGCAGCCATCGGCAACAAAAACGCCAAGAACGTGGTGCTGTTCATCGGCGACGGCATGGGCGATTCGGAAATCACCGTCGCCCGCGACTACCTGAAGGGCGCCAACGGCCACTTCGACGGTCTCGACGCGGTCGGCCAGCCCGGCGCGCTCGGCGACGTGCAGGCCGGCACCGGTCAGTACACGACCTTCTCCGTCGGCAACGGCAGCAAGGACAGCGCCGTCGGCAAGGATGGCGACGGCAAGCTGGTCGCCAACCCCAATCCGGGCAAGCTTACCCCCGTAACCGATTCCTCCGCATCCGGTTCCGCATGGGCCACCGGCACCAAGACCTACAACAACGCCGTTGACGTTGATATTTACGGCAATCCGCAGCTGAACCTCTTCGAGCTGGCCAAGGCGGCCGGCAAAGCCACCGGCAATGTGACCACCGCCGAAATCCAGGATGCCACCCCGGCCGTGCTGGAATCGCATTCGTCCGAACGTGCCTGCTACGGCCCACAGGGCAAGACCGACGGCACGTCCAACAATGCCTCCAAGCAGTGCCTCATCAACCAGCTTAAGGAAAACGGCGGCATCGGCTCCATCTCCGAGCAGCTGCTCGACACCCGCGCCGACGTAACCATCGGCGGTGGTTCCAAGTACTTCCGTCAGACCGTGCAGGGTGGTGAATACAAGGGCAAGACCGTGTGGGAACAGGCCAAGGAAATGGGCTTCCAGACCGTCGAGAACGATCCGGCCGCGATGAACGCCCTGCAGTACAAGGACGGCCAGCCAGTGCTCGCCCTGATGAGCGACGGTAACATGCCGACCAAGTTCAACCCGTCCAAGGCCACCGCCAAGGATCCAGCCAAGGACGCCAACCCGACCGTGTGCACCCCGAACGCCGACTGGCTCGGCAATCAGGGCTCCTCGCTCAAGGACATGACCAAGAAGGCGCTCGATTTGCTGAATGACAACCCGAACGGCCAGAAGAACGGCTTCTTCCTGCAGGTCGAGGGCGCCTCGATCGATAAGCAGGACCACGCAGGCAATGCCTGCGGCCAGATCGGCGAGACCGACGACTTCGACCGGGCCATTGCCTACGCCATGCAGAACGTGGACCTCACGAACACGCTGGTGATCGTCACCGCCGACCACGCGCACACCTCCCAGATCCTCAACGCCCAGCCGGCTTACGCACTGTCCACCGTGCTGAAGACCGCTGATGGCAACAACATGGTCGTCTCCTACGGCACCGCCCAGGACGATTCTCGCGATGCAGACGGCGGCTACAACGGCGGCGACATGGAGCACACCGGCACCCAGCTGCGTATCGCGGCTTCCGGCCCTGGCGCACAGCGCGTCATCGGCCTGACCGACCAGACCGACAACTTCTACACGATCGCCGGCGCTCTGGGACTGGCCACTTCCGCCGAATCGCAGAAGGCACTGTCTGACAACGGCACTGTGAAGGTCTCCGCTGCCGACGGCAAGTTCACCGCGGACGTCGACGGCTTCAACGGCGACGCTGTGCTCAGCTACGAGCTGAAGGACAAGAACGGCAAGACCGTGGCCGCGTCCGATTCCTCCACTCCGCTCTCCGGCGTGCGCGTCAAGACCGCACAGACCACTCCGATCGCGCTGGACGGCGTGACCGAAGGCTCTGAATACACGCTCACCGTCACCGGCCGCCAGTCCGGCAAGGCCGTGACCGTCGACTTCCAGGCTCCGGCCGCCAACTCCGCTGACAAGAACAACGGCAAGCCGGGCGCTGGCAACGCTGACAAGAACGGCGTGATCGCTTCCGGCAAGGTCAACAACGATACGAAGGCCGGCCCGTTTGGCGCCGCACTGCTCGGCAAGACCGGCACCGCGGTGCTGGCTGCGGCTGTTGCGATCGCCATGCTGGTTGCCGTCGCGATGCTCATCAAGACCGTGAAGGCCGCCAAGAACGACCGCTGATTGGCTGAATAACCTCCGATGATCCCCAAAACCGCCGCCGCTGAGATACTCTCCAGCGCCGGCGGTTTTGGGTTTTGCGCAAAGTTGAGTGAGGTGTGCTCAAGAATTTTTGCGATTTTGGGAATAATAACTTGCGATTCAAAGTTGAGTGGTGTAGGCTCAAGTTTTGGAAAGCATGAGAGACGGCAATCCGGAAACGGCGATCCGAAACTCGAGCGAAGAACGAAAAGAACGTATAGCGAACCTATTGCAAAGGAGACCAAATATGGGACGCGCAGTTGGCATCGATCTGGGTACTACCAATTCCTGCATCGCAACTCTTGAAGGTGGCCAGCCCACCGTTATCGTGAACGCCGAAGGCGCTCGCACCACGCCGTCGGTCGTGGCTTTCAGCAAGTCCGGCGAGATTCTGGTCGGCGAAGTCGCCAAGCGCCAGGCCGTCACCAACGTCGACCGCACCATCAGCTCCGTCAAGCGCCACATGGGCACCGACTGGACCGTTGAGATCGACGGCAAGAAGTGGACGCCGCAGGAGATTTCCGCGCAGGTTCTGATGAAGCTGAAGCGCGATGCCGAGGCCTACCTCGGCGAACCGGTCACCGACGCCGTCATCACCTGCCCGGCATACTTCAACGACGCCCAGCGTCAGGCCACCAAGGACGCCGGCACCATCGCGGGCCTGAACGTCCTGCGTATCATCAACGAGCCGACCGCAGCCGCACTGGCTTACGGCCTTGAGAAGGGCAAGGAAGACGAGCGCATCCTGGTCTTCGATCTCGGCGGCGGCACCTTCGATGTGTCCCTGCTGGAAATCGGCAAGGACGACGACGGCTTCTCCACCATTCAGGTGCAGGCCACCAACGGCGACAACCACCTGGGCGGCGACGATTGGGACCAGAAGATCATCGACTGGCTCGTCGGCGAAGTCAAGAACAAGTACGGCGTTGACCTGAGCAAGGACAAGATCGCCCTGCAGCGTCTGAAGGAAGCTGCTGAGCAGGCCAAGAAGGAACTGTCCAGCTCCACCAGCACCTCCATCTCCATGCAGTACCTGGCCATGACCCCTGACGGCACTCCGGTGCATCTGGACGAGACCCTGACCCGTGCCCACTTCGAGGAAATGACCTCCGACCTGCTGGGCCGCTGCCGCACCCCGTTCAACAACGTGCTGCGCGACGCTGGCATCGGCGTCTCCGACATCGACCACGTGGTCCTCGTCGGTGGCTCCACCCGTATGCCGGCCGTTAAGGAACTCGTCAAGGAGCTCACCGGCGGTAAGGAAGCCAACCAGTCCGTGAACCCGGATGAAGTCGTGGCCGTCGGCGCAGCCGTGCAGTCCGGCGTCATCAAGGGCGACCGTAAGGATGTCCTGCTTATCGACGTGACCCCGCTGTCCCTCGGCATCGAAACCAAGGGTGGCATCATGACCAAGCTGATCGAGCGCAACACCGCCATCCCGACGAAGCGTTCCGAAGTCTTCTCCACCGCTGAAGACAACCAGCCGTCCGTGCTCATCCAGGTCTACCAGGGCGAGCGTGAGTTCGCTCGCGACAACAAGCCGCTGGGCACCTTCGAGCTGACCGGCATCGCTCCGGCTCCGCGTGGCGTCCCGCAGATCGAAGTCACCTTCGACATCGACGCCAACGGCATCGTGCACGTGTCCGCCAAGGACAAGGGCACCGGCAAGGAACAGTCCATGACCA
Organism: Bifidobacterium adolescentis ATCC 15703; assembly: GCF_000010425.1. Taxonomy (NCBI): domain Bacteria; kingdom Bacillati; phylum Actinomycetota; class Actinomycetes; order Bifidobacteriales; family Bifidobacteriaceae; genus Bifidobacterium; species Bifidobacterium adolescentis. The sequence continues at coordinate 1,956,365 of NC_008618.1, read as the reverse complement.
TCACCGGTGGTTCCGGCCTGCCGAAGGACGAGATCGACCGCATGGTCAAGGAAGCCGAAGCCCACGAGGCCGAGGACAAGAAGCGTAAGGAAGACGCCGAGACCCGCAACCAGGCCGAGTCCTTCGCCTATCAGACCGAGAAGCTCGTCAATGACAACAAGGACAAGCTCTCCGACGATGTGGCCAAGGAAGTCACCGACAAGGTCAACGAGCTCAAGGAAGCCCTGAAGGGTGAGGACATTGAGAAGATCAAGTCCGCCCAGACCGAGCTGATGACCTCCGCCCAGAAGATCGGCCAGGCCCTCTACGCACAGCAGGGCGCCGCCGACGCCGCCGGCGCTGCCGGCGCTGCTGGCGCAGGCGCTGCCGGCTCCGCTTCCAACGGCTCCGACGACGACGTGGTTGACGCCGAAGTCGTGGACGACGACAAGGACAACAAGTAATCATGTCCGATTTCAACAAGGACGAGTACCTGAACGACCTGCCCGACATGGATGACCTGTCCGGGCAGGCCGCCCCGGCCGCCGCTTCCGCCGATTCCGCCGCTGCCGCCGCTGGCGCAACGCAGGAAGGTGCAGCTCAGCCGGCTGCCGCGCAATCGCAAGAAAATGGCGATTCCGCTGCCGCTGACGGTGCTGACAAGGCAGGCGCTGCCGACGGCAAGGCCGACGATACGCTGACCCCCCTTGGCCAGGCCAAGAAGGAAGCCGCCGAATATCTGGAGGCGCTGCAGCGCGAACGCGCGGAGTTCATCAACTTCCGCAACCGCGCGCAGAAGGAGCAGGAACGCTTCCGTCAGCACGGCATCATCGACGTGCTGACCGCCCTGCTGCCGGCCCTCGACGACATCGACCGCATTCGCGAACACAGCGAAATGGACGATTCGTTCAAGGCCGTCGCCAACAAGATCGACAAGGCGTTCGAGAAGTTCGGCGTTGAGAAGTTCGGCGAAAAGGGCGAGGATTTCGACCCGACGAAGCATGACGCGATCCTGCACAAGCCGGATCCGAATGCCGAGAAGGAAACCGTCGACACCGTGGTGGAAGCCGGCTACCGCATCGGCGACCGCGTGATTCGCGCGGCCCGTGTGGTCGTGGCTTCTCCGCAGAACTGATCGCGCATTCGCACAATCCGCGTATCCGCGCGAAACGCATGTGACGAGTAATCGGGCCCCTCTGAAAAACGAGGGGCCTTCGATTACCTGAAACAACGGTTCAACGACAACTGTTTGAAAGTTTGAAAAACTGTACTTTTTACTGCATGAAAACCTCACGAAAGGAGGCACATCATGGCTGAGAATGAATGGCTGAGCAAGGATTTCTATAAGGTCCTCGGTGTCTCCAAAGACGCCACCGACGCCGAAATCACCAAAGCGTACCGCAAGCTGGCGCGCAAATACCATCCCGACCTGAACAAGACGAAGGAAGCGGAGGAGAAGTTCAAGGACATCTCCGAAGCGTACGACGTGCTGAGCAACAAGGAGAATCGTCAGAAATACGATGCGATTCGCCAGTTCGGCATGGGCGGCGCGCGTTTCGCCGGCGGTTCCGGCCAGGGCGGCTTCGACGCGGGCGCGTTCTCCGACATCTTCGGCTCGATGTTCGGTGGCGGCGCAGGCATGGGCGGCAACGGCTCGCGCATTCGCTTCCAGACCAATGGCGGCGGCAATCCGAACCTCAACGACATCTTCTCGATGTTCGGTGGCGGTGCGGGCGGCCCGGGCGCAGGCTCCGCCTACGAACGCTACGGCGCTGACGATTACGAGCAGCCGCAGCCGGAAAACGGCGAGGACCGCAACTCCAAGATTCGTCTGACCTTCCGCCAGGCCGTCAAGGGAGCCACGGTTTCGCTGTCCGCGGACGGCAAGAAGTTCAAGACGCACATCCCCGCCGGCGTGCGTGACGGGCAGAAGATCCGTCTCACCGGTAAGGGCAAGCCGGGCCGCAATGGCGGCAAAAACGGCGATCTGTACCTGCATATCACCGTCGCCGAAGACCCGAAATTCACCCTGCGCGGACGTGACATCATCATGCCGCTGCCCATCACCGTCAGCCAAGCCGTGAACGGCGCGAAAGTGACGGCCACGGATATCGACGGAAACGAAATCGCCTTCAAAGTGCCTGCCGGCTCGTCCAGCGGCGCGGAAGTGCGCATCGCAGGCAAGGGCGTGGCCAATCCGCACGAGAACGGCGATTTGGTCGGCCGTGTGGAGATCCGCATTCCGGAGCATCCGAACCTCGTTGCCAAGCATGCCGCGAAGGAATTCGACAAGGCGTGCGGTGACTTCGCCGACGAGCTCGCTCGGGAGCGCTGACCGCCATGGCACGCTCATCGCGGACTTCCCAAGCCTCCCAAGCGCGCGCCGCACGGCAGATCAAGCGGCTGTATGAAATGTGCGCCATGGCGATCGTGGCCGGCCGGGCCGACCTGGACGGTGCCGCCGAAGTCGGTTTCGACATCGAGCTGCCCGTCTTCTCGGTCGGTGCGGCCGGCGAGCTCGCCAACGTGCATCCGCAGACGCTGCGCCAGTATGATCGCCTTGGCTTGGTTGTACCGCAACGTACGGAAGGTGGCGCGCGGCGCTATTCGCTGCGCGACATCTCCCGTCTTGCGCAAGCGCAGCAACTCAGCCAGGAAGAGGGCATCAACTTGGCTGGAATCACGCGCATCCTCGAACTTGAGGAAGAGAACCGCGAGCTGCGCCGCCAAGTGGAGCGGCTGCGCAAGCCGGCCGGTTCCAGCGTGTTCGCCGCGGACGCGGACGGTGGCATTGTGGAAGTCGAGCGGTCCCAGCGCGCGCGCATGTGGCGCAGGCAGCTGCGAGCCGATGCACGGCAGCTTCCGTCGCGCGAATCCGTACGGGCGGAACGTGCGGAAGAGGGGGACGATATGGGCTCCAGGTCAGTGGTAGTTTGGGGAATTCGCTGACAGCCCATTCGCTGACTTTCCTGAAAAGCGCTGGAAAACCCTAAAAAAATCTAAAAAAACAGCAAAATCGGGCATATATCGCGGGGGTATGCCCGATTTTTGGTATGCAACTACTCATAACGCCGCATCTGTCTCGCAATGATGTCTCTATTGTGAGAAATAATGTTACGTATCCGCATTGAAGTTCGTATTTCTTCCGGCTGGCCCACAGCTTCGATGAAATATGACTGCTTATTTCCGTGAAGAATCGGGGGAGGGCATGCGGTGGATACAGAAAGGTTAGGAGCGTACAGTGCCAAGAGTTGCGTTCACCGCAAAGACCCGCAAATACCTGGGGTCTCTCGATGCTGTGGAATCAGTCACTCAGTATCGAATTCGCTATTCCAAGGAATTCCGTGACGACTGCATGCGCAGGTATGCCGAGGGTGGTTCGCCTGCCGCGATTTTCCGCGAGGCCGGCTTGGATCCGAAGATCATCGGTTACAAGCGCGTCGAGCGTTGCATCGCCCGCTGGAAGGCGGAGGATGCCGAGAAGGCCGCTCAGGAGCAGGAGGCTCAGGAGTAGTCGCACGCAAGTCTTGCGATTCGTCTAAAAGGGGTCTATGACGGATTGCTGCGATTGCGACCGACCGATTTCGTCGGATGTGTTTTTCGTTGCGGAGGCACTTGGGGGATTCCCAAGTGCCTCCGTTGCTATGGGTTGGTTGCTGCGTTGGCTTGCGCGAATTGGCTTGTGCATGAGTCGGTTTGCGTGAACCGATTGGTGCGAGCCGATTGGTATGAACCGATTGGCGGACCGGCTTGATGGAACCGTCCTGTTTTTTCTGCGCGCTGAAGCGCTTCCGTCGTGCCGCTCTGCTGAAATGGTCGTAGCTGACGAAGAATGTAGCTATCGGAGAACGAAGCGTAACGATTGCGAGGAAACGTAATGACCGAGCTGAACAACGGTATCCAGAACGGCGCCCAGGAAGTTTCGAAGCTGATGCTCAAAGCCGTGTTCTGGGACATGGACGGCACGCTGATCGATTCCGAACCGTATTGGCACGAAGGCGAGCTGAAAATCGCAGCCGACCACGGCGGATACTGGGATGAGGACCTCGCTTGGCAGGGTTCCGGAACGCCGGTTCCGGACGTGGCCTGCCGCATGGTGGAGCACGGCTGCAAGCTGTCGATCGAAGAAATCGGCAAGGGCATGATCGATTATGTGGCGCAGAAGGAATTCGAACGCATTCCGTGGATCGATGGCGTCGAGGACGTGCTGCTGTCGCTGAAGGAGGCGGGCGTGCCGTCGATGCTTGTCACCACATCGCCGCGTCATCTGGCGGAAAACCTGATCGCGCAGGCGCCGGACGGCACGTTCGCCGGTTACGTGTGCGGTGATGACGATGTCGAGAAGAAGCCGTCGCCCGCACCGTATCTTGCGGCGGGCCGCAAGCTTGGCATCGCGCCCGAAGACATGAAATATTGCATCGCGGTGGAGGATTCCATGTCCGGCCTGCGCTCCGCGGCCGCATCCGGTGCCACCACGCTTGGCCAGACCGGCTTCATGCGCATCGACAATTCCAACGGCCCGCAATTCGCCTCAATCAACGGCTACGACGGCATCACCGCCGCCACGCTCGACGCCTATATACGCCGCCGCAACGCCTGACGCGGCTGTAATCAAAAGCCGAAATGCCGGAAACGGCGGAAAACAAAAGAAAAAGCCCGCTGCGGTGGAATGAATGCAGCGGGCTTCGTGGAGCTGACGGTAGTCGAAACCGCGACCTCTTCGATGCGAACGAAGCGCTCTACCAACTGAGCTACAGCCCCATGTGCGTCACCTTGTTTAGCAAGACAACTCTCGAAATATTAGTACGGAGTGTGGAAAAATGCAATTCCACACTCCGCGTGTTGTGCTTGCGTTGTATTCGCCGATATTTTTACGACGATTGAACGCTGCTTATTCGGCGTCGGCGGTTTCCGCAGTGTCCTCGGCAGCCGGCTTCTTCTTGCCGAACTTGGCCTTGAGCAGGCCGACGATCGTTGGAATCAGCGACAGCACAAGAATCGCAATAATCACTAATTCAAAATGCTTCTGCACGGCCGGAATGCCACCGAAGAAATAGCCGAGCAGCGTGAACAGCGTCGACCAGCACAGGCCGCCGAGCACCGAGAACGGCGTGAAACGGCTCCAACGCATGCCGGAAATACCGGAAATGAACGGCATGAACGTGCGGATGAACGGGAAGAAACGGCCAAGGAACACGGCCAGCGGGCCCCACTTCTCAATCATCTTCTCGGTTTTCTCGATGCGCTCCGGGGTCATGGCCTTGACTTTGCCGGATTCAAGGATGCGACGGCCGAAGAAATGGCCGATCCAGTAGTTGCACTGGTCGCCGATGACCGGGGCGCACCAGACCACCGGCAGCAGAGCGAACAGCGGCAGTGCGGACACGCCGGTCTGTGCGTCGGGGGCGGCGAAGAAGCCGGCCGCGAACAGCAGCGAATCGCCCGGCAGGAACGGGAAGAACACCACGCCGGTCTCAATGAAGACGATAAGGAAAATAAAGCCGAGGGTCGGCGCGACGCCCATGGCAATCCAGCTGGCGATCGCGGTACGGGGGTCCTTGATGAGGTTGACGAAGAAATTGATGATATTCATAGGTCTCTCTGTGTGGTTTTGCGCGGTTGCGCGGGGTCGGTTCGTGTGGCTTGCTTTTCCATCGTGCGCAACGAATGTGCCGTTGCGAACCAATCACAGACTACCAACGGGTCTATGCAGTGTGCGCCGCAGTGCGACGACGGGTGGCAAATCTGCACAAATCGTCAATATGTGCCTATGGGCGCCTATGTGCGTGTGCTTGTAGGTGGTGTCCGGCCGGTGCGTGCCCGGTGGTTGTCTGGTGGTTGTCTGGTGGTTGTCCAGCGTGCTCACCGGCTGTCCGGTGCGTCCGGCGCGTCCGGCGTCCGCGTGGGGCACGCCGGCGAATCCTGGCCTGAACTCGTTGTATTACGGCGATCGTCAGATGGTGCACGAGTCGCGTCCCATCTGATTTTGGCGATTAGGTGGCGCGAAACGTCGCACGTCTTTGATTTTTGGTGGTTATTTTCAAGTCGTGCGACGCCGAATACCTCCTAAGTGCCGTTTTCGCCCGGAAAATGCCAGTTAGGGGGTATTTTTACTCGATTAAATGTCGCACGACTTGTTTTTTGGTCCGAAAAGCGAAGTCGTGCGACAAAAAAGACGTGAAAAGACGCAGAAAAAAACGCAGGAATGGCGATTATTCGGCAATCGCGACGGTCGTGGCAGAGCCGGTCATGGCGGCGGTGGCGTCGGTAGCGGCAAACGTGCGACGCATCCACGCAATCGCAAGTTTCGGCCAGACCTGTACGCACGGTTCGATGCCGTTGACCCCCTGCCATGCGGTTTCGGCGGTGCCGAGCGACAGACCGTGGCCGCCGTTGGGGAACAGGTGCGCCTCGACGCTCACGCCCGCCTTCTTGCAGGCGTCGACGAGCATCAGCGTGTTCTCGTACGGCACGCAATCGTCCGGAACGGTATGCCAGACGAACACCGGCGGCGTCTTCGCATCGATATGTTTCTCGATCGAAACCGCGTCGAGCGCTTCCGGATCGGCCTTGCGGTCGCCGAGCAGCGCATCGAAACTGCCGCGGTGGGCGAGCGGGCCGGACGTGACCACCGGGTAGGCGAGCATCAGACCGTTCGGGCGCACCGCATCCGCGTCGTAACCATGCGCCGCAAGCACGTCGTCGCTGGCGGAAGTCGCAAGATTGGCGGCAAGGTGGCCGCCGGCGGAAAAGCCGATCACCGCGATAGCGTCGGCATCGCAATGCCATTCGTCGGCATGCGTGTGGATCCGCCGCATCGCTTCGGCCGCTTCCAGCAGCGCGACCGGAAAAATGGACGGCTTCACGGAATAGCGCAGCACGAACGCGTTGAAGCCGGCTGCAAGGAATTGCATGGCGATTGGTTCGGCTTCGCGGTCGGACGTCATTTCGTAGCCGCCGCCGGGAATCACCAGCACGGACGGGCGCTTGCGATTCGGGTCGATTTCGCTGCTGTTGTCAAGGCAGTAGCCGACGAACGTGGCCGTGCTGCCGTCGATTCCGGAAATTTCATCTTCAAAATAACGCATGATTCCATGCTATCGATGGCATGTCCAAAGTCGTGTTGAATCGCCGTCTCACCCCCGTCTGAGAAAATCCGAATCCTACGCAAAGGAAAATCCGAATGTCGTACGAAGAAAAATCCGAATGCGTGGCGGGTGGAAACCCGGATGTGTGAGGGGTGCATTTTGATTTACCGGTGAGGACGTGTGGCGTCGTAGGTGGTTTGGTCGGGTTTCGATTGGTTGGTTGCGAAAGACGGAGAAATGGCGGGAGCTGATGGTTTGGGGACGCTGTGGGCGATACTGGAAATATGGAGAACTTGAGCGAACAGACTGATGCCGAGAAGGCTGGTAACGCCGTGAAACAAACCGTGAAAACAAATATTGGTCAGATTGCCGAAATCGGCGAGAACGCGGAAAATGCCGAGGAAACCGCGCAAGCCACGGAACGTGCCGAATTCGGGCTCGACGGACTGGTCGCCGACGTCAACATTCCGCGCGGAACGGTCGTGCTCGCCGCCACGCCGATCGGCAACACCGGCGACGCGTCCGCCCGCCTGATCGCCCTCATGGAAGGCGCCGACATCGTGGCAGCCGAGGATACGCGCCGCCTATACGCGCTCGCGAACCGCCTCGGCATCCGCGTGCCCGGCCGCGTCGTCGCCTACCACGACCACAACGAACGCGACAAGGCCGACGGCCTGCTCGACCAGGTCGAACAAGGCGCCACCGTGCTCGTCGTATCCGACGCGGGCATGCCCACCATCAACGATCCGGGACTGGCGATCGTCCGCCGCGCCATCGAACGCGGCCTGCCCGTCACCTGCGCTCCCGGCCCGTCCGCCGTGCTCGACGCGCTGTGCCTGTCCGGCCTGCCGACCGACCGCTTCTGCTACGAAGGCTTCCTGCCGCGCAAGCACAGCGAACGTGTGCAGCACCTGCGCGCGCTCAAATCGGAACGTCGCACCATCGTCTTCTACGAAACCCTGCACCGCATCGACGAATCCATGGCCGACCTGCTTGACGTGCTCGGACCGAATCGCAAAATGGCGTTGTGTCGCGAGCTGACCAAGGATTACGAGCAGATCCGCCGTGGCACCATCGCCGAAATCCGCCAAAGCGTCGTCGACGATCCGCCGCGTGGCGAAATGGTGCTCGTCATCGCCGGCGCTTCCGAAGAGGAGGCCGACGCGGCTGCGCCCGCAACGCTGTCCATCGAGGATCTGGCGGTGCTGTCCGTTGATCGCGCGCAGGAAGACAACCTGCGTATCAAGGACGCGATTTCACAGGTCGTCGCCGAACATCCGCTGTCTGACGGCTCGCTCGCCAATCGCAAGCAGGTCTACAATGCCGTGCTTGCGATGAAGGGCTGATCGCTTCCGGAACCGTTCATTTCCAACGATTTCAGCAATATCCGCAGCGCTTCGGGCACACCCGGCCCGCCGACCTGCGCAAGATATTCCAACATCGCCGGTGTCGCCGAAGGATTGGCGACCAGCCACTTGCGCAATCGCGGCGCATATTCCGCGATATGCCACAGCACATCTTGCGCGGTGTCGGCGCTGCACGCCACCAACGGCGTCAATTCGATTGGCGGCGCAGGCGGTTCGACTAATGCCCGCTGCCGCGCGTGCGGCTGATATTTCGGCGGCGCGCGACGTCGTTCGTGGCGTTTGCCATGGTGTCCATGCTGTTCATGTCGTTGCCCATGACGTTTGCTACGTTTCGCGCGCTCTTCATATCTCTTGCTTGCCGTGCGCCGCGACTTTGCCGACGCTTGCCGCGTCTGTCCCGTCTGCCGTGGTTTTTCCGACGGCCGTTGCGATTCGCGCATATCCGTCACTGCTTTCCGTCAATCGTCCGGAAAAACTGGCGTGCCCGTGGCGCGTTGCGAATATGGGTGGCCTCCTGCATGACCTGCAGGCAATCGTCGGGGCGGAACCGGAATTCCTGCATGAGCATGCATACGATTTCCGTGACCGGCGACTGCGTTTCCGGCGTGCAGTTCATGGCAAGGTCGCATGCGGTGCGTGTGGGCGTGGTGACGGTGATCGGGCCGACGTCGGTGACATGCTTGTCGGGCGCCTGTCGGTTGAAAACGCTGACTTTGCGACCGTACCTCGCCGTTCGGTAATGCGCTTTTGAAATGATGTCGATCGTGTTGGGAAACATGCCACCCAACCACACCCACGCAGCGGTGCCGGCGCACGCCACGGAACGGCTCGGCATCAGCGTTGAGATGATGCTGGCGCGGCCGTACAGCGTGCGCGAATCGTGATACGAGTAGGCGTTGTCGTTGTCAAGTTTGCATACCACGCCTAGGGAATGCAAACGATTCAAACAAATGGGGCCGGGCAGGTCGGCGTCGCCCAAAAGGGGAGGGGAGGTGTCCATGCGGGGTACCGTAGCTGATACGGAAAGCGGCGTGCCACCGGCTTCGCGAAAAAAGTGGATAAGTGGACGATGATTGTTGCGTGATACAACAATGTGGATAACCTTGTGGACTACCGTAGCCTGATGCAGGCCGGTCTGCGAGAACGTCATCGACCCCATCCGCCCGTCTTCCGCCAATCGGAATGCGCCGAAAACACGGGATATGGCGCTTTGTATAATCGGGCACCATGAGTCATATTTTGGTGAATGTTGCATGGCCGTATGCCAACGGCCCCCGTCATATCGGCCACGTCGCCGGCTTCGGCGTGCCGTCCGACGTGTACGCGCGCTACGAGCGCATGAAGGGCAATGACGTGCTGATGGTGTCCGGCACCGACGAGCACGGCACCCCAATCCTGGTGGAAGCCGACAAGGAAGGCGTGAGCGCGCAGGAGCTCGCCAACCGCTACAACCGCGTGATCGCCAAGGACCTATGCGATCTCGGCCTGAGCTACGATCTGTTCACCCGCACCACCACCGGCAATCACGAAAAGGTCGTGCAGGAACTGTTCAAACAGTGCCTCGAAAACGGCTACATCTACAAGGGCACCCAGAAAGTCGCCATCTCCCCGTCCACCGGACGCACCCTGCCGGACCGCTACATCGAAGGCACCTGCCCGATCTGCGGCGCCGACGGAGCCCGTGGCGACCAGTGCGACGCCTGCGGCAACGAACTCGACCCGGACGAGCTGCTCAACCCCGTATCCAAGATCAACGGCGAAACCCCGCGCTTCGAGGAAACCGAACACTTCTTCCTCGACCTGCCGGCGCTCGCCGAAGCCAATCTCGCGTGGCTCAAGACCCGTGAAGGCTGGCGCACCAACGTCATCAACTTCTCCATCGGCCTGTTCAAGGAAGTCAAGCCGCGCGCCATCACGCGTGACATCGACTGGGGTATTCCGGTGCCGGTCAAGGGCTGGATCGACAACCCGAACAAGAAGCTGTACGTGTGGTTCGACGCCGTGATCGGCTACTTGTCCGCATCCATCGAATGGGCCCGACGCAAGGGCGACCCGGAGGCATGGCGCGCATGGTGGAACGATCCGACCACCCCGGGCTACTACTTCATGGGCAAGGACAACATCACGTTCCACTCCCAGATCTGGCCGTCCGAAATGCTGGCCTACAACGGCCAGGGCTCCAAGGGCGGCGAAACCGGCAAGCTCGGTCCGCTGAACATGCCGGAGCAGGTCGTGGCCTCCGAGTTCATGACCATGGAAGGCAAGAAGTTCTCGTCCTCCCGCGGCATCGTCATCTACGTGAAGGACATCCTCGCCCGTTACCCCGTGGACGCCGTGCGCTACTACATCTCCGTGGCCGGACCGGAAAGCTCCGATTCCGACTTCACTTGGGCTGAGTTCGTGCGCCACAACAATGAGGAGCTCGCCGCTTCCTGGGGCAACCTGGTGAACCGCGTGGCCAACCTCATCAACAAGAACTTCGGTGAGATTCCGGCGTTCGACGAGGCTTCCGCCACCGACGAGGACCGTGCGCTGCTGGCCGAAACCAAGGCCGCGTTCGAAACCGTCGGCGGACTCATCGAGAATCACCGCCAGAAGAACGCGCTGTCCGAAGCGATGCGCGTGGTCGGCGACATCAACAAGTACATCTCCGCCACCGAACCGTGGAAGATCAAGGACAATCCGGCCCGCCTTGGCACCGTGCTGCACACCGCCGCCCAGGCCGTGTCCGACGCCAACCACCTGCTGGCCCCGTTCCTGCCGCACTCCGCACAGAAGGTGTGGGAGGCCCTCGGCGGAACCGGCGTCTTCTCGCCGCTGCCGCGCCTCGAAGAGGTCGAGGATCTCGACAAGCCGGGCTTCACGTACCCGATCATCACGGGCGACTACAAGCTGGGCGAAACCGTGCATCCGTGGGCTTCCGAGCCGATCGTGGCCGGCACCTCGGTGCCGAAGCCGCACCCGATCTTCGCGAAGATTCCGCCGGAGGCCGTCGAAGAGGAGCTCGCCCGCTTCGATGCCGAGCTGAAGGCCCGCCGCGAAGCCGAGGCCGCCCGTCTCGCCGCCGAAAAGGCGAAGCTGGAAGGCTGATTCCGTCGCATAACCCCCGTACGCGTCGCACGACTTTGATTTTTGGACGATTTCTTCAAGTCGTGCGACAGCTGCGGTGCGATAAGTGCCCCCTAACTGCTGTTTTTAGGTCAAAATGACCGGAAAATGGCGGTTAGGGGGTATTTGTTTTGATTGCCGTGTCGCATGACTTGAAAAAAGTGCCGAAAAATCGAAGTCGTGCGACATTTTGTGCCGTTTCAGCGTCTCATTCCCGTATCACGTTTCCACCTGTGCGACGTTTTGTGCGATTGGCGGGCCCGGCGGCCGGTCGAGGTATGCGTTGACGGCACACTCAAGGCCGTTCGGCCAAGCCTATGGCCTTACAACGCATATACGACCGACCGCATCCTTGTCGTAGGTATGTTCCGGTTGCTTTCGCATTGTTTTGGGTAGAAATGCGTGCGATTTTTCAGCTGGTCTTGGCGGGGTGTCGCAAGACGGTACTTCAAACCGCGGTACGAATCGTTAAAAAACGCAAGCCGCTCAGTACAATAAAACGCAGAGACGTGCAAAGCTGCAGGAAGGGGCTCTCCATGCTGGATATCAAACGCGTACTGAAGGCCGCGCCTACGAAAATGCGTTCCCGTGAGCCGCTGCAGCAGTTGTGGACGCCGTGGGGTGAACGAATCGAGCACGAATGGCTATCCGCCCGCGCCGGCAACAAGGCGTTCAATCCCGCCGAGGAAGGCGAACGCACGCTGGACGAGGGTCGTACCCCCATACTCGGCGAGCACCCGCGCCCGACCATGGTACGCGACAACTGCACCATGCTCAATGGCTGGTGGGATTACGCGATCGTGTCCATTCCGGAAGATGAGACCGCGCCGAAATGGCGCAAAACGGCGGCGATGCTGACCCGCGACGAAGCGGTCCGCGCAGTCAAGGAAACCGCCATTCCGCAAACGTTCGACGGCAAGATCCTCGTACCGTTCTCGCCGGAATCCGCGCTGTCCGGCGTGCACCAGACCATTTACCCCGACAACCTGCTGTGGTACCGCACCGTCGTGCATCCCGTCACGCTCGGCGGAGAGGAAACGGTCCGGCAAATCGGCGACGCGAATCGCCTCATCCTGCATTTCGAAGCGGTCGATTATGTCTGTGCCTGCTATGTCAACGGCCAGCTCGCGGGCACGCACGTCGGCGGCTACCTGCCGTTCGACGTCGATATTTCGGCATTTATCGACCCTGATGACGCGTTTGAAATCGCGCTGTGTGTCTACGATCCGAACGATTCGGGCACGCAGTTGCGCGGCAAGCAGAAAATCGAGCGCGAAGGCATCTGGTACACCGCGCAAAGCGGCATTTGGCAAAGCGTCTGGCTGGAAATCGTGCCGGAAGCCTACCTGCGCACGCTGACACTCAAGGGGGCATCCGACGGCAAGTTGTTCGTCCGCGCGGAAATCGGCGGCGACAAGCCGAACGCGAAACTGCACATCGTCGTCACCGACCCTGCGGACGGCACGGTGGTGGCGGATGAGACGCTGCCGGCGGGTGTGCGCAAGGTGCGTGCGGAAATCGCAACAGCTGCCGAACATCTGTGGTCGCCGGCCGATCCGTATCTGTATGACGTGCGGGCCGAATTGCGATACGGGTCGGCGAAACCCGCGGAAACGGCGGGTGATGCGGCGGTCGTGCAATCGCAGCCGATGGATGTCGTAAGTTCCTACTGCGCGTTCCGTTCCGTCGAAATCAAACCGGATACGAAGGGGGTGGCGCGCTTCCATCTCAACGGCAAGCCGCTCTTCGTCAAAGGCGTGCTCGACCAAGGCTACTGGCCGGACGGTCTCATGACCGCGCCCGACGACGAGGCGCTGACGCATGACATCACGGCCATGAAAAACGCCGGTTTCAACATGCTGCGCAAGCACATCAAAATCGAGTCGGCCCGCTGGTACTACCATTGCGACCGCCTCGGCATGCTCGTCTGGCAGGACGCGGTGTCCGGCGGCGGCACGGACGGCGAATACAATGCGTGGACCACGAATCGTAAGCCGACGCTCATCCGCTCCACATGGAACAAATTCCGCGACGACACCGCCAAACATTTCACGGCGCTCGGCGCGGACGACCCGATCTACCGGCGCGATTGGTCGCGTACGTGCGACGCGATGGTGCACATGCTCGGCGGGCACCCCTCCATCGTGACGTGGACGCTGTTCAACGAAGGCTGGGGCCAATTCGACGCGTGCGACGCAACCGAACGCATCCACGCGCTCGACCCGACCCGTCCGATTGACGCGACCAGCGGCTGGTACGACCAGCATTGTGGCGATTACCACAGCGTGCACAACTATTTTCGTCCGCTGGAAATCTACCCGGATAAGGGTCCGTTGCGCGGATACGTGGCCGAATTCGAGAAGAAGCACCGCCGTCGCCGCAGGGCCGCGCATTACGTGGTGCTGCCGGTCGCACGACACGGCGTACGCGCGTTCGTGATTTCGGAATTCGGCGGATTGGCGCAGCTCGTACCGGAGCATGCGGCGGTGTCGCGCGCCTACGGTTACGGTGAATACGATTCGATCGACGATTGGCGGGCCGCCGTGCGTTCCGTGCTCGCCTCCGCGGCCGCACTGGAATCGCGCGGACTTGCGGGATACGTGTATACGCAGGTTTCCGACGTGGAGGAAGAGCTCAACGGCCTGCTGACCTACGATCGCCGCGTCGACAAATTCGCTGAGTGAGACGCACGATTGCGTGTGAGTGTACGGCGTCGTATAGCGGTGTCTCATGACGGTGTCCGTATGGCGGATGCCGTGCGATCGTCTGTTGCCGCGCTGAACAAGCTGCAGGAAGGCCGTTGGGGCGATATTCAGTGGGATAAACCCCCGAATTCGCACCGTCGTGACATTTCCGCTACGAAATTCTCAGGGAATTGACAGGAACGCACATCGTTCCTCCAAGGGTCGGGCGGTTATATAGACCATGTCAACGGTTGCGGCTGTTGGCGAGATTCCTTTGGAATCCCATAACTGAACCCTTCTTCTCTCTTCTCTCTCAGCCGGCGGCTTTCTCTCCGCCGGCTTTCTTTTTGCCGTCTTGCTTGTGGATGGTTGACGGCTTGATTCGGTCCGCTTGCTCGTGGATATCCGAGGAGGCTCTCCGCACGAGGGAAAAGCATGTGCCGCTGGCCTGTGCTTCACGCTTTCCTGCACTGAAAAATAACCGGTAAACGTTTTCTAAAAAATCGGAGTGTCGCATGCCGCCATGACCTACACTTGAATGCAATATACGCAGCATACAAGCGCGGCAGGGTTGCTACTCAATGCGAGGCAAGACCTGGAACGACGTCACTATACGTCGTTCCAGGTCTTTTTTGTTTGCTGCGATTGCTGCATCTCATATCGATGAGGATCGATGGGAATGGAAGGTGAAATCATGACTGCGGTGCAGACGTCCAATCCAGTACACGACGCCGAAGGTGCGGTGGAAGCCGGCATCCATGAGGTCGGCGCGACGATCGACGCCGTCGAGCGGGAGGTGGGGCGTGGCGTTTCCACACGTTTCCCGCTCAACAGCGCGTTCATCTTCACGTTCGGTGCGCTGGGAGGCATGCTGTTCGGCTTCGACACCGGCATCATCTCCGGAGCCTCGCCTCTCATCGAATCCGATTTCGGCCTGTCCGTGGCTCAGACCGGGTTCATCACATCATCCGTGTTGATCGGTTCCTGCGCGGGAGCCCTGTCCATCGGCGCGCTGTCCGATCGTTTCGGCCGCAAGAAGCTGCTGATTCTGGCGGCGATACTGTTCCTGCTCGGTTCGGGCATGTGCGCGGGATCCACGGGATTCCTGATGATGGTCGTGGCCCGCATCATCCTCGGTCTCGCCGTCGGCGCGGCCTCCTCGCTGACTCCGGCATATCTTGCCGAGCTTGCGCCGAAGGAACGTCGTGGATCGCTGTCCACGCTATTCCAGCTGATGATCACTTTCGGCATCCTGCTGGCATACGCGTCCAATCTCGGCTTCCTCGGCCACAATATCGCCGGCATCCGCGATTGGCGGTGGATGCTGGGGTCGGCGCTCGTGCCGGCGGCCCTGCTGCTGATCGGCGGCCTGCTGCTGCCGGAATCGCCGCGATATCTGGTGAGTCGAGGCAGGGATCGTGAGGCGTTCAAAGTACTTACCCTTATTCGCAAGGACGTCGATCAGACGCAGGTGCAGCTCGAGCTCGACGAGATCAAGGCCGTCGCCGCGCAGAACACCAAGGGCGGTGTCCGCGAGCTGTTCCGCATCGCCCGTCCTGCGCTCGTCGCCGCGATCGGCATCATGCTGTTCCAGCAGCTCGTCGGCATCAACTCCGTGATCTATTTCCTGCCGCAGGTGTTCATCAAAGGCTTCGGATTCCCCGAAAACCATGCCATCTGGGTGTCGGTCGGCATTGGCGTGGTCAACTTCGTGGCCACTATCGCGGCCACGCTTATCATGGACAAATTCCCCCGCAAGAAGCTGCTGATCTTCGGATCGGTGACGATGACCATCGCCCTCGCGGTGCTGGCCGTGCTTAACTTCACCGGCGATGTGGCCACGCTGGCCGTGCCGACCATGGTGCTGATCGCCTGCTATATCCTCGGCTTCGCGCTGTCGTGGGGTCCGATCGCATGGGTGCTCATCGGCGAGATCTTCCCGTTGAGCGTGCGCGGCATCGGCAGCTCCTTCGGTTCTGCTGCCAACTGGCTGGGCAATTTCGTGGTCTCCCAGTTCTTCCTCATGCTGCTGGCCATGTTCGGCAACAACGTCGGCGGCCCGTTCACCATCTTTGGCGTGTTCTCCGCGCTGTCCATCCCGTTCGTGCTGCGTTTCGTGCCTGAGACCAAGGGCAAGTCGCTCGAACAGATCGAAGAGGAAATGGTCCGCCGCTGATACGGCGTCGCGGCATCGACGGCCATTGAATGGGGCGGGCACTCCGAAGGAGTATTCACCCCATTCACGTTATTCAACAGCGTTCGTATGAGAAGCGGCGGATTCGATCAAGGCATTCCCGGCTTTCCTCAAGCCATGGCATGCCGATGACGAACACATGCCCCAACGTCTCATGGCGGCGCGGCTTCGGGTCGAACAATTCAAAATCGGCGCCTTTGCGCGACAAGGCGGCGGCCAACGCCAGATTGTCGGCTTCAAGGAAATCGTCGCCGCAGGTGATGATGAGCAAGGGTGGAAGATCGACGTTGAACGCCAGACCCTCAGCGGTGAGGAACTTCGGATCAGCGGCTTCGAGCCCCGCAAAGAAATCGACGCCCAACATCTGCTCAAGACCGATACGGCGGTTCGGGTCATACCCGACCGTCAGCTTGCGGCCCATGGTCTCCAACGACGCCGAACTGTACGCGCCGCACACCGGAGCGGCACCCGCGAATCGGATGCCGGACGGCTTGTCGACGCCAAACGCAGCCGCGGCTTCCGCATTGTTTTCAATGGCCAAGGTCAGTAGCGTCAACGCGCCACCTGCGGAATCGCCGGTGAGGAACACCGCGTTCGGATTGACCGGATAATCGGCCATATGGGCTGCGATCCAACGCAATGCCGCCTGGATATCGGCCAATTGCCCACGCAAGTCGGTCTGCGGCGCCGGACGATAGTTCAATGAAAACACCGCGAAGCCCTGTTCCGCGAGATGCACGTTGAAATTCCGGTTCAGCTCCTTGTATCCGTAAGTGAATCCGCCGCCATGGATATCGATGTACACCGGCAGGGTGTGCCCACCGCGCAATACCGCGTCATGCGGCAGATACAGGTCGAGCAAATGGCCGCGGCACGCTCCCGCGGCCGTATCGTACCCGCCATCCGGCAGGTAGGCGAGGTCGGCGATCACATCGATGTCTTCCGGCGTGCTCCAGCGTTCGGAACGCGGCGTATCGATGGTGATCGCGCCAAATCGCATTCCCAGAATGCCCGGCAGCAGGTTCTCGGGAACCCCTTCGAGGTCGCCCGTGGTCTCCGTCCAACGTTCCGCGTTCCTGAGCATGTCCTCCGACAGGCCATATTCCGCAGCGAACTTCGCGCGGATGTGCTCCAAGTCCGTCATCCTTGCCGTCCTTTCCTCGACGTGCGTCGCCGATGCTCGTATCGATAGTTCGAGCTTGATTCCATTATCGTGCGATGTTCCGATGCGATGCTCTGATTCCGGCGAGCCAGGCTCCGATGACGGTTTTCGCAGCACCCGCAAACCAGTGGTATGTAACGGTATATATGTTGATTTTATTATGATTGCGACACGCCGAAAACGCATCTGTTGCATCGGCGTACGGTTCGTTTAAAATAAGTCGAGTTTGCGAATCCGAACAGGGGTTTCGGCCGGCGGCGGCATGCCGGTGACGGGACGCTCGACACACGACGGACGTGAATCGTGGCGGCAACGAATGGCCGCAACACCACAACCCAACAACAACCCAACAACAACCCAACCAAGACCCAAGCAAACAATTCGAAGGAACGCTACGTATGTATGTCGATCCGAAACGCAACCAGCAGGCGGGCAACCTTGCATGGATCCTGCCATACTGCAAACCCGACCTGCCGCGCGTGGCCGGCGCGGTCGTACTGTTCTGCGTGAACAACACCATGGCCCTCACCATCCCCCTGCTGTCCGGACTGATCGTGGACCGCGTCATCACCCAAGGCCATGTGGACGAACTGACCCGACTATGCGTCATGATGCTCGTCTTCACCATCGTGCGCGTGGCCTCGCGCTACGGCTACCAGATGTGGATGGAACGTTTCGGACAAAACTCCGTATTCCGCCTGGTGAGCGACGAATACGAAAAACTGCACGAGCTCGACTTCACCTACTTCAACCACACCCGCACCGGCGACATCATGAGCCGCATGACCTCCGACACGGACGCCATCCGCCACGCGCTAAGCTGGGTCAGCTATCAGGCGCTCGACTGCGTGGTCATGTTCATCGGCGCGCTCGCCATGATGTTCACCATCGACTGGCGTCTCGCCCTGGCGCTCGCCTGCATCACGCCATTCCTGTTCATCCTGACGCGTGGCCTATCTTCGCATGCGCGGCCGCTGTTCTTCGCCATCCGCAATTCCCTAGCGGAAATGAACTCGATGGTCGAGGAGAACATCGAAGGCAACCGCGTGGTCAAAGCGTTCGTCCGCGAGCCGTACGAGACCAAGAAATTCGACGAGCGCAACGACGACTACATGCAGCGCAATATGGACCAGGCCTACAACAGCCGCAGATACATGCCATGGCTCGACGGCCTCGGCTTCTCCCTGCAGCTCATCACCTTGGGATTCGGCGGATTCCTGGTCATCACAGGCCATATGACCCTCGGCAACCTGGTGGCGTTCAACTCCTACCTGTGGATGATCGATGGTCCCGTGCGCCAATCCGGCTGGCTGATCAACGATTGGCAACGCTTCAACGCGTCCTGCATCAAGATTCGCAAACTGCTGACCTCGCAGTCGCGTATCCAGGAGAAGCCGGGCGCTGAGGAAAGCGTCAAACAGGCAGTCGCTATCGTCAGCCAAGTCAACGGCCGGACCAACGGTGTCCATGAAGCAGACAGCGCCACCGCGGTGTCCGCGGCCTGCCCCGCGCGCATCGCCGGCGACGTCGACTTCCAGCATGTCAGCTTCGCCTTCCCCGACGATCCGGAAACCCCGATTCTCAAAGACATCGACTTCCACATCCCCGCCGGCTCGAAACTCGGCATCCTCGGCGAGACGGGCGCCGGCAAGTCCACGCTCGTCAATCTGATTTCGCGATTCTACGACCCGACCGCGGGCCGCGTGCTCATCGACGGCATCGACGCGCGCGACTGGCCGCTCGCCACCCTGCGCTCGCAGGTGTGCATCGTCGCGCAGGACACGTTCCTGTTCTCCGACACCATCGGCGGCAACATCGGCTTCGGCGCTGGCGAACAGCGCGAATACGACGAAAAGTACATCCGCCGCATGGCCGCCATCGCAGGCGCGGACAACTTCATCCGCAGCATGCCGGAAGGCTACGATACCGTCGTCGGCGAACGCGGCGTCGGCCTGTCCGGCGGGCAGAAACAGCGACTGAGCCTGGCACGCGCGCTCGCCGACAACCCGTCGATCCTCATCATGGACGATACGACCAGCGCCGTGGACATGGAGACGGAAGCGGAAATCCAACAGCATCTGCGTGATTTGGACGAGAAGAAAACAATTGTGACGATCGCGCACCGCATCTCGTCAATCAAGGATGCCGACCTGATTCTCGTGCTCGAACATGGCCGCGTGGTGGAACGCGGCACCCACGACGACCTGGTGGCCGCGCATGGGCGATATTGGGAGATCTACCGCAAGCAGCTGGGCCTCGAAGCCGGCCGCGCACAGGGTTTTGACGACTAGAAAGGAGGATCATCATGGCAAAACGCAATACGTTCCGCGAGGATGAGGAACTTGAGGAGCAGATCAACCTGCATGACATCCTCCGCATCGGCGTCTATCTCAAGCCGTACATGGCACGCGTGGTCCGCATCCTCGCGGTCGTGGTGATGATGAGCTGCATCGCGGTGGTGGTGCCGTACCTGACGAAAGTCATGATCGACAGTGCGATCCCGACGAAAAACCTCACGCTGCTTGGCGAGCTGACCGCCTTGCTTGCGGTGCTGATCGTGATTTTCGAACTGGGATTGCGCTACCGCACCGTGGAGATCACACGCGTCGGCCAGCTCATGCTCAAAGACATGCGTCGCGACATCTTCACGCATATCCAGACGCTGCCGTTCAGCTATTTCGATTCACGCCCGCACGGCAAAATCCTGATCCGCGTGGTCAACTATGTGAACACGCTGTCCGATACGTTGAGCTCCGGCCTAATCAATGTGATTTCCGATGTGTTCACGTTCCTCATCACGCTGGTGGTCATGTTCGTCATCGACTGGCGATTGGCGCTGTTCAGCCTCGCGCTGTTCCCCTTCCTCATCGCATGGGTGCTGGTGCTGCAGCATTTCCAGCGTCGCGCCTACCAGGTGCTGTCCAACAAGCAGAGCAATCTCAACGCGTACATCCACGAATCGATCGCCGGCGTGAAAACCACGCAGACCTTCGCCCAGGAGGCCGCGCAGTTCAAGACGTTCCAGGAGCAGCAGAACGATGTGCGTACCTCGTGGATGAAGGCCGTGCACATCCAGTTCCTCATGTGGCCGGGCATCCAGACGATTTCCGTCATGACCATCGCGCTCATCTACTTCGTCGGCGTCACCGGTTTTGGGGGAGTGGAGGTGAGTACGGGCGTGCTCATCGCGTTCGTCGGCTATGCGAACAACTTCTGGAACCCGGTGATCAGCATCGGTAACTTCTACAACCAGCTGATCACCTGCTCCGCGTATCTCGAGCGCATCTTCGAAACGCTGGACGTGCAGCCGGAGATCCGTAACGCGCCGGACGCCGTCAATCTGCCGCAGATCGAGGGTCGCGTCGACTTCAACGACGTCGTCTTCCGCTACGAGCCGGACGGCCGCAACATCCTGAACCTGGTCGACCTGCACGTCGAGCCGGGCAAGACGATCGCGTTGGTTGGTCCTACGGGCGCCGGCAAAACCACGATCATCAACCTGCTGTCGCGTTTCTACGACGTCGCCGAAGGCTCGGTGACGATCGACGGCCACGACGTGCGTTCCGTCACGTTGGAAAGCCTGCGCCGGCAGATGGGCGTCATGCTGCAGGACACGTTCATCTTCTCCGGCAACGTGCGTGAGAACATCCGCTACGGCAAACTGGACGCCACCGACGAGGAGATCGTGGCCGCTGCC
Source organism: Bifidobacterium adolescentis ATCC 15703 (assembly GCF_000010425.1). Classification (NCBI taxonomy): domain Bacteria; kingdom Bacillati; phylum Actinomycetota; class Actinomycetes; order Bifidobacteriales; family Bifidobacteriaceae; genus Bifidobacterium; species Bifidobacterium adolescentis. The sequence continues at coordinate 1,935,086 of NC_008618.1, read as the reverse complement.
AAGGCCGTGCATGCGCACGAATTCATCATGGAACTGCCAGACGGCTACGACACCGTGGTGGAGGAGCGCGGTTCGACCCTGTCCGCGGGCCAACGCCAGCTCATCGCGTTCGCGCGCGTGCTGCTCGCCGACCCGCGCATCCTGATTCTCGACGAGGCCACGTCGAATATCGACACGCGTACCGAGGAGGCGCTGCAGGCCGGTCTGAACCATCTGCTCAAGGGACGCACGAGCTTCATCATCGCGCACCGCCTGTCCACGATCGAGAATGCGGATGAGATCTGCTACATCGACCACGGGCAGATCGTGGAGCAGGGCAACCATGCCGAGCTGCTCGCCCGCCATGGCGCCTACTACCGGCTCTACGAATCGCAGTACGCCATGATCAAGGTCTGAGCAGCCGGCCGCCAGCCCCGGCGGCTAGCTGCTCTGCCCCTTAGCCCGTATATCCGCAATCCGAAATGCCTGTCCAACGGTCGCGCAGCCAATGCGCGGCCATCTTGGGCCGGCTGCCGCGGTGGGATTCCCGTCGGACATGCCGCCATGCGGAATGTACTTTGGAGCAACCCGTGGAATAATGGATTGTGAGCGTTAACAAGACAACGATGCACTAAGGAGCGCTTGCACTCATGACTACCACCAATCGCACCAGCCATCCAATCGCATTGCGCGACGCCACCGTCACCGACCCGTTCTGGGCATCGCGGCAGGAACTCGTGCGCACCCAGGTGATTCCCTACCAGTGGAACGCGCTGAACGACAACGTTCCCGGCGCCGCACCCAGCTACTGCATGCACAACTTCAAGGCCGCCGCCGCGCAGAACGCAGAACACCACAAGGAAGGCAAGGCCTTCGTGCCGCCGAAATACACGTTCCGCGGCTTCGAAGCCCTGCCGGACGACCCGGCGCACCCCGATTCCGACAAGTTCTACGGCTTCGTGTTCCAAGACACTGATTTCTCCAAATGGATCGAAGCGGTCGGCTACTCGCTGACCCACCACCCGGACGCTGACCTTGAAGCGACCGCCGACACCGCCATCGATATCGTCTGCGCGGCGCAGCTCGACAACGGCTACCTGGACACCTACTACATCCTCAACGGCATGGACCGGCACTTCACCAACCTGAAGGACCACCATGAGCTGTACTGCTTCGGCCACCTGACCGAAGGCGCGATCGCCTACTATCAAGCCACCGGCAAACGCAAGCTGCTTGACGCGGCCTGCCGTTTCGCTGATTACATCGATTCCCGATTCGGCACCGCCGACGGCAAGCTGCACGGCTATCCCGGGCACGAAATCGCCGAAATGGCACTCGTCAAACTCGCCGAGACCACCGGCGAACAGCGCTATGCCGACCTCGCCGAATACTTTGTACGCCAACGCGGCCGGCAGCCGCTCTATTTCGAGCTCGAAGACCGCCGCCGCGCCCGGGAGGACGGCCGCAACTACGCGCCGCGCGAGCAGAACTACGCCTACTACCAGGCCGACAAGCCGATCACGGAACAGACGGAGGCCCTCGGACACGCCGTCCGCGCCGCCTACTTCTACGCCGGAGCCGCCGACGTGGCACGCCTGACCGGCGACTCCGACCTGCTGGCATCCTGCGAACGACTATGGCGCAACATCGTCGACCGAAAGATCTACATCACCGGCGGTATCGGCGCCACACACATGGGGGAGGCCTTCTCCTTCGACTATGATCTGCCGAACGACACCGCCTATTCGGAAAGCTGCGCCGCCATCGCGCTCGCGTTCTTCGCCCGCCGCATGCTGGAAATCCAGCCGAAATCCGAATATGCGGACGTCATGGAATCGGCGCTGTACAACACCACGCTCGCCGGCATGGCACTCGATGGCAAAAGCTTCTTCTACGTGAACCCGCTCGAAGTGGTGCCCGAGGCATGCCATCGCGATGAACGCAAGGCGCACGTCAAGCCGGTGCGCCAGAAGTGGTTCGGATGCGCCTGCTGCCCGCCGAACATCGCACGCATCGTGGAGGACGTGCAGCAGTACGCCTACACGATCGGAGACGACTCATCCACCCTGTATGTGCATCTGTATATGGGCGGCGGCGTCCATGCCAGGCTTTCCGGCACCGATGTGCGCCTTGACGTCATGTCCGATATGCCCTGGTCCGGCAAGGGATCCGTCGCGGTGGGCTTTGATGCAGGCGATTCTGCTTCCGATGCATCCAAGGACGCGGTTTTCACGATCGCCCTCCGTCTGCCCGCCTGGGCCGGTGGCGAAACCGCTTCCGATGCGGTCACCGTGCGCGGCCGCGACGACATCTCCCGCGTCATCAGAGACGGATACCTGTATCTGACCGGCGCATGGCATGACGGCGACGTCGTCGATTTCGATTTCCCGATGCCGGTCCACATGGTCGCCGCGAATCCGTTCGTGCGCGAGGACGCCGGAAAGGTGGCGTTCGTGCGCGGACCGCTGGCCTACTGCGCGGAAGGTGTCGATAATGGCGCGAACCTGCATCTGCTGCACGCCGATACCGCGCGCATCGCATCCGACCCGTCCTGCGTGTCCGTTGATCGCATCGTCTTCCATGCCGGCGCCGTCGCGCAGGACGAGCAGGGGCTCGGCGAGGTGGACGCCGTCGATATGCCGATGACCACGCTGGCGATTCCCGCTTGGCGTGAAGTGGAAGACTCCGCGCAAACCTCCGCGTTGTACCATGATTGGCGTCCCGCCGAACGCAAGACGACGACGGCCACGCTGATTCCATACTTCGCATGGGCCAACCGTGGCGAGAACGAGATGACGGTGTTCCTACGCGGGTGAGCATGACGAGTGACGAAGGGACTGCCCGACAAAGGGGCTGTCCTTGGTTTCGGCAACATCGCCAAAACCAAGGATGCGCCAGTCAAGTTCATCGCATATCTCCGCTTCGAGTAGACACGCACGTGCGATTTGCCCCATTTGCCGCTTAAGCTAGTACCAGGTACGTCAATCGATGCACGTCAATGATCAGGCGGTATCTGAACACGGTTGAGGAGTCGAAGATGATAAGCGGTGCCGGTGCAATGAACCCCGTATGTCCCCGTGAGGACGGGCGTCTCGAATGGGGCAATGGCGTGGTTTCCATGCTGTTCGACACGGCAGGCGATTCCCCCGTCCGATTGTGCAACGTTGCAGGCCGCGGCATGGGGCCCATCGGCGGCCGTGTTACCGACGATGGAAGAACCGTGCTGGAACGTGATCCGCGTCCAATCGTCGAAGTGCGTGCCGCCAACACCGGATCGCAGGACAATCGCCTCACCTTGATCGCCACGGTGGCGGGCAGCGTATTGCGATTCGTCTCGGCCGCCGCTTCCGAGCCGGAGGAAGGGTCCGCCGAACCATATCGTTTGGAGATCGTCCAATTCGCTTCGTATGCGGAACTGGAGCCGCACGGGCGCGCGTTCGAACCGACCGCCGCCGAACGGGCCGAAGCCGCCGCGCAGCCCTCGCCGGAAACCGTCCGCCATGCCGACGCCACGGCTGGGCTGGTAGTCACTTCCGTATTCGAAGCGTTCCCGGGTCTGTCCGCAGTGCGCACTTACACGCGGTTGAGCTCCGCGCGCCCGCTGCCCATCGAGGCGGTGTCGTCGTTGAATCTGACGGTGCCGATGCGCGTCAACTGCGGCAAAATCGACCATTCCCGCGTATTCTGGGGAGACTCCGCGTGGGCGGTGGAAAACGATTGGCGCAGCCGTCCACTGCGCGACGTGTCGGTGCGCAATCGCAATCAAGTCATCAATCCCGGCCAGTCCAGCTCGCGATTCGCCATGAGCTCCGCCTCCACATGGAGCACCGGCGTGCATGAGCCGGCCGGCATCGTGCAGGTGGAGGGTTCGCGCCGCCAATCGCGCGACTTCTCCGTGATGTGGCAGATCGAGCACAACGGCCCATGGGAATGGGAGATCGGCGAGGATGATCCCGGTTTGCACATCAGCGCGTTCGGACCGGAATATCAGGACCACCATTGGTATACGGAGCTGGGTGAAGGCCACGATTTCGAATCGGTGCCGGTCTCCTTCGCGATCTCGGCCGGCGATTGGCAGCAGTCCGTCGCCGAAATGACATTGCAGCGCCGTGCGTTGCGTGCCGCCAAGGCTCGCGAATTGGGTCGTTCCGAGCAGTTCGAACGCACGCAGGGACTCGTCATCTACAACGATTACATGAACACCCTGTTCGGCGACCCGCGCTTGGAGAAGGAGCTGCCGCTCGTCGAGGGCGCGGCACGCGTCGGCGCGGACATCTTCTGCATCGACGCCGGCTGGTACGACAGCACGGACGGCGGTTGGTGGGACATGGTCGGAGAATGGCAGGCCTCCACGAACCGTTTCGGCGAAGCTGGACTCAAGGGTTTGGCCGACACCATCCGCGCGCATGGCATGGGCTTGGGATTGTGGCTCGAGCCTGAGGTGATTGGCGTGAAATCGCCGCTCGCCCAAAGTCTGCCCGATGACGCGTTCTTCCAGCGTCACGGTGTGCGCGTCTGCGATTCGGGCCGGTACCTGCTTGACTTCCGCTCGCCCGCCGCACGCGAGCACGTCACTCGCACCGTCAACCGGCTGATTGACGATTTCGGCGCGGTCTTCTTCAAATTCGACTACAACACCGTCCCCGGCGTCGGCACTGATCTCGACGCCGAATCCGCCGGCGCTGGCCTGCTCGGCCATTGCCGCGCCTATCTTGACTGGCTCGACGACCTGCGCCGCCGCCATCCGGACGTTATGATTGAAAACTGCGGTTCCGGTGCGATGCGCGCCGATTACGCGCAGTTGCAACGATTGGACCTGCAATCCACCTCCGACCAGTGTGATCCGCTGATTTACGCCGCGATCGCCGCCGGCGCCGGACTGACGATTCTGCCGGAACAGCAAGGCAACTGGGGTTACGCCCAGCAGGAGATGGACGATGAGACCGCCGTCTTCACGCTGGCCACGGGCATACTCGGCAGGTTGTACCTGTCCGGATTCATTGACCGCATGGACGAGCATCGGCTTGCCTTGGTGCGGGATGCGGTGGCCTTGCACCGCCGTGTGCTGACCGAGCAGCAGGAATTGGTGCCGTTCTGGCCGGCCCGTCTGCCTGATTTCGATGGCGATTGGCTCGTCGTCGGTCTGCGCCATCCGTCATTCCTCCCGTCGGAGGACGACGATTCGTGCGATTACATCATTGTCTGGCGTCGCGGCGGCACGCCTTCCGTGAACGTGCCGCTGTCCGAGGACTGCCATATCGAGCAGATCTTCCCGAATCCGGCCGTTCCCGAGCATGCGCCCGACGCCAAGCCGTGGACCGTCGAGCGCATGGACCCCGAGACGGTCCGGCTCAACGCGGCCACCTCCAAGCAGCCGTCCGCCCGCATCTTCGCCATCCGCCGCGCCTGAGCGGTTGCGACGGATGGGCAATCGCGCCGCCTACAGGGCGAAGGCGGTTTCGATGGCGTCGTATTCGGCGGCCGTGATCGGCAGAATCGCGCCGTGACGCTTCTTCAGCGCGCCGAAATCGATATCGTCTGCGCGCTGCCAATCGGCCGGATCATGCGAGGCGAGCGAGGCGGCGCGGAACGACAGGTAGCCCCTGGACTCCGCGTACTGGTCGCACATCAGGCCGAATGGCATGGTCCTGCCGTTGACCACCTTCACGTCTTCGTCGTTGTAACGGAACAGTTCCGGCCCTTCCAAGTAGTGCATGGAATACCGGCCATTGCCGAAGATGTCGGTGAGCGTGCCCACATACGACCACTCATTCGGGTCGTCGGTGCGCAGCACCTCGTAGGTCGTCGCATACGGGTTACGGGTGCGTTCGATGGTGATTTCCGAGTCCTTGGACGCGCGGTACCACCAGCCGTCATCGTCGCGCAGCATGGTCGAATCGATGATCACATTCTTACGATCGATCCACTTGACCGGATCGGAGAACACCCTGAAATCAACGGTCGTCGCATAATACACATTCGTCGGATCGCCGAGCTCGTTGGCCAACGGATCCGCGGAGCTTTCGGCGTTGCTCTTCGTGGACCAGAACACGATCCACTGCCCGCGATCCGGATCCCAATTCGCCTCCGGAGCCCAAGCCATGCCAGCGTCCGGAATCTTCGAGGCCACGTCCACCAGGCGCGGCTCGCTCCAATGGACCAGGTCAGGGGAGTCCCAGATCACCAGGCCGGTCGATCCATTCGTGGTGGCGCCATCGTTCGGCCCCCAGCCGCCACGGTAATAGATGCTCAAATCGGTGGCCACAATGTGGAATCCACCACGTGGGTCGCGCACAATATGCGGGTCGCGCACGCCCTTCTCGCCGCCTAGCCACGTCAACGCCGGACTGCCGGCCGGGCGCAGATCCCTCCAATGCACGCCGTCGCGGCTCAGCGCGAAGTACAGCTGTTCGTCGGTGGGATTGCGTTCCTCGCCGATGAAATGCACGAACAGATAGGCCTGGGTGTCGATGCTCATGATGCTCCTAGAGATTCCTTGATGAATGATGGCGATTGATTCCGATTGAGTGATTCCGATTGAGTGGGATTGGCTGCGAAGGCTGCTGCCTATGGCGGATTGCCTGCCATAGGGGCGTCATCCTCAGACCGCGGTCGATTCCCGGTCCACCAGCTGGTAGCCGATGATGGCCCGTCTTGGCGGCAACGCCTCGTCTGCTCCATGATCGATACGTTCGGACAGCATATCGACCGAGAATTTCGCAAGCTGCATGAAATCGACCTGGATGGTGCTCAACGCCGGCGTCGTGTACGAGCCGGAGGTCACGCCGTCGAAACCGATCACCTTCACGTCCTGCGGCACGCGCAGTCCGCGGTCCGCGAGCCCGCGTATCACGCCGAACGCCGCGAAATCGTTGGCGCAGCACGCGCCGTCGAACTCGGTGCCACCATGTCCGCTCCGTGCGGCGAGAATACGTTCCGCAATCGCATGCCCGGCGATGATGCCATTGGCCACATCCCCGGCTTCGAACACCATCGACTCGTCATAGGGCAGTCCGGCGTCGGACAGCGCTCCGCATGCGCCGCGCAATCGCAGAGCGAACGCGTTCTGGGCATGCGCCAGATCGGCGCGGGGGGCGAACCGGTGGCCGACGATCGCGATATTGCGGCATCCGCGGTCGATGAGATGCTGCATCGCCGCGCGTTCGGCCTCCTCGTTGGGGAAGTTCACGGCATCGACGGTCGGCGTCTCCTCGCAGGCGTCCAGCAGCACGAATGGTCTGCCGCCATTGAGTTTGGACAGCGGCACATTTGTGCCCAAGCCTGTGGCGTGCAGGATCTCGCCATCGAACAGCTGCCCAGAGAACGGATTGCTGCTCAGCGCGTGCTCGGCAGCGTCCGGCGAATACTGCGTCTGCTCGATGAATGGAATAAGTCCGCGGGACACGATTTCGTTGCTCAACGCCTGCGTGAGCTTTGAATAGAACGGCGAATCGAATTCGTTGACGATGACGTGGATGATGTTGCTGCGGCCCGATTTGAGCATGCTGGCCGTCAGATTGATGCGGTAATTGAGTTTCTTCGCTGCGGCGATCACTTTGGCGCGGGTCGATTCCTTGACGCCTGGCTTGCCGCGCAGCGCGTTCGACGCGGTCATGGGGGAGACGCCCGCTTCCGCGGCCACGTCGCGTAGCGTCGGTGTGCTGCTGGTCATATGCCGCTCCTTGAAAACTTATGATTGATATGTAACGATATTATATTCTCTTGATTCTGTAAAATCGTTGCAAATACAAAGACTCACCGATATATTGCCTCCATTGCGGATGATTGGATTTGCGCTAGTATATGTAACGATACATATACGGTTCGCATGACGGCGTCCTGCTTTCCGCGACACAGCCCCCATAGCGATCCCGAACGAAAAGAGAGGTTCGATGACGATCCCAACCACCGTTTCCGTCGCCCCGGCTGACGAATATCCGGCTGACGGCCACACGGTACCCGAGGCCATGCCAGTCAAAGCCTGGCGTCCGCCGATGGGTTGGAACAGCTGGGACTCCTACGGCACCACCATCACCGAGCAGGAGGTTCTGGACAACGCGCGCTTCATGGCCGAGCATCTCAAGGACGCCGGCTGGGACACGCTGGTCATCGACGCCGGCTGGTTCGACCCCAACGCCCATGCACATGGCTATTCCGACGGCACGCCGTTGTGCATCGATGCATATGGCCGGCAGATTCCCGACGAGCAACGTTTCCCGAGTGCGGCAGACGGCAAAGGATTCGGCCCGCTCGCCGACGCGGTGCACCGGCTCGGTCTCAAACTCGGCGTGCACGTGATGCGCGGCATTCCGAGACAGGCCGTGCACGAGAACCTGCCGGTCAAAGGCACCGCGCTGCATGCGCAGGACGTTGCCGACACCGAGCACACTTGCGCATGGAATCACGACAACTATGGTCTCAAGCGGGGCGATGCCGGCGCGCAGGCCTGGTATGACGCACAGGTCGACCTGCTCGCCTCCTGGGGGCTCGACTTCCTCAAGGTCGACGACATGCAGACCCCGTTCTTCCCAGAGGAGATCGAGGCCTACCATCACGCCATCGAACGCGCGGAAGCCGCCTACGGCCGACCGATCACGCTATCGCTGTCCCCGGGAGGCTGGGTGGCCAGCACCCATGTCGATTTTCTCCGCGGTGTCTCGCAGATGTGGCGCATCTCCGACGATTTGTGGGACCGCTGGGAAGACATCTACCAGCAGTTCCCCCGGCTCGCGCGATGGGCGCCGATGCAGCGCACCGGCCATTGGGCCGACGCCGACATGCTGCCGCTCGGACATATCGGCCTGCGCGCCGAACGCGGCGATGACCGCCAATCGAAACTGACCCGCGACGAGCAGAAAACACTGCTCACCCTGTGGAGCATGGGCAGATCCCCGTTGATGGTCGGCGGCGATCTGCCTACCAGCAACGCTGACACCATCGCACTGCTCGCCAACCCGGCCCTGCGCGAAGTGACCGCCGGCTCGTCCGGCAACCGCGAAATCGTCCGGGAACGGCTGTTCGCCGAATGGAACGTGGAGGAATCCTTCATCGGCGAGCTCATCGCATGGACCGCCGACGCGGCCGACTGGGCCGACGGTACCACGTCGGCACATGCGTGCGGCCACTACGGCGCGATCTTCTGGACCGGCAGCGAACCGTACGAGCTCAAGGGCAACATCCAGCTGCAAAGCTTCGTCGGCATCGACCAACGCAACGCGGACTGGACGCTCACCGATTTGTGGGCCGACGCTCCGCAATCGCCCGACGGCATCCGATCGGACGTCCGCATCGAAGGCGAAGGCGAGGACCGCGTCATCCGCGGCACCATCCCTGCGCACGGCTGCCTCTGGTTCGCGCTCGACTGAGCCCGTCTGACGCCAGCCGGCGGCGAATAGCCGCGAAACGAACGCCAAACCGTGCAATCGCACATACCTCAACACCATCCAACCCAACAACCAACACCATTCAAGGACACACCATGACCGACAAACTCACCGCCACACTCGACAAAGCGGGCGTGCGCGCCATCAGCACCGACCTGTGGGGCATCTTCTTCGAAGACATCAGCTACTCCGGCGACGGCGGCCTCAACGCCGACCTCGTGCAGAACGGTGCCTTCGAATACAACCGCGCCGACTCCATCGATTGGAGCAACTACAGCTTCTGGCGCAAAATCGTGCCGGAAGGCTCGTTCGCAGCCTTCGGTATCCATGACAATGACCCGGTTGCCACCGAAAACCCGCATTACGCGACGGTGGAAGTCGAACATGCCCCTGCCGCGCTGGACAACACCGGCTGGGACGGCATGGTGTTCCGCGCCGGAGAAACCTACGATTTCACCGCCTGGATGCGCGTGCGATCGGAAAGCGCGATGCCGGTGACGGTCTCGCTGCGCGGAGACGACGGCAGCATCATCGCCGAAAACACCATCACCGTCTCAGCCTCGGCATGGACGACATACCAAGCCTCGCTGACCGTTCCTGAGCACGGCGATGCCGGCTCGAGCGTGGCCACACAGGGCACATTGCGTCTGGCCTTCGCCGGCGAAGGCGTCATCGACCTCGACTTCGTCGCCTTGGAGCCGCGCACCACCTACCACGGTCTCAAGCATTTCCGCCCGGATCTGGTGGAGGCGCTCGCCGACCTCAAACCACGATTCATGCGATTCCCCGGCGGCTGCATCACCCACGGCCTCGGCATGGACAACATGTACCACTGGGACCGCACCATCGGACCGGTCGAGCACCGTCCGCACAACTTCAACCTCTGGGGCTACCACCAGTCATTCCGCATCGGCTACTACGAATACCTGTGCCTGTGCGAAACTATCGGCGCCAAGCCGCTGCCGGTGCTGCCCGCCGGCGTGAGCTGCCAAAACACCAGCCAAGGCCCGGTGCCGGTGGCGCAGGAGGATATGCCCGCTTACATCGATGAAGTACTCCACCTCATCGAATTCTGCAACGGCAGCACCGCCACCGAATGGGGCGCCAAGCGCGCCGCCATGGGTCACCCGGAGCCGTTCGGCCTCGAATACCTCGGCATCGGCAACGAGGATCTTATCGACGACGTGTTCAAAAACCGCTTCCAGCAGATTTTCGACGCCGTCAAAGCCGCATATCCGGACATCGTCGTCGTCGGCACCGTCGGTCCCGCCCCCAGCGGTCAGGATTACGAGGAAGGCTGGAAGTACGCGCGCGAAGCGGGTCTGCCGATCGTCGACGAACATTCCTACCAGTCGTCCAGCTGGTGGTTCCACAACCTCGACCACTACGACCACACGGACCGCAAGGGGCCGAAGGTCTACCTCGGCGAATACGGCTCCTGGAACACCCAACTGATCAACGGCCTGTCCGAAGCGGCCTTCATGGGACGCATGGAACTCAACGGCGACGTGGTGGCCATGGCCTCCTACGCTCCGCTGTTTGCCAAGAACGGCCACCACAGCTGGAATCCGGACCTTATCTACTTCGACAACGAGCGTGCCTATCACCCCTACAGCTATTGGGTGCAGCAGATGTACGCCACCACCACGGCCGACACCGCGTGGCCCGTCACCGTCGAAGGCCCGTCCACATTGCGTCGCAGCCTGCCGGACACCGTGAGACTACGCATCGCGGGCAATGCCAAAGCCGATCTCAACAATCTCACCATCACCACCGCATCCGGGGAGACGATTAATCTCGGCAACGTGGCCTACGATGGCAGAACCATCGACACCGCCCTCGATCTGCACGCTGATTCCTACAGTATCGACACTACCGTCGTCTATTACGAGGGACGATGGGGCATGGACCTCATCTGTGGCGATATCGACGGCAAGAACCACAACATCATCTCACTTGGTCGAGGACACAGCGTGCGCGTGGTCCGCGACGGCACCGCCTACGCGCTTGCCGGCACCGAAGTCTCCATGAACGAAGTGCGACCGGGCACCACTTGGCAGGTGCACGTTGACGTCACCGATCGCGGCCAAGCCATGAAGCTGTACATCGATGGAACGCTGATTGCGGATGGCACGGAGGTTAAGGACGAGCCAAGGCGTACCGTCACCGTATCACGTAATGACAAAGCCGGAGAGACCTACGTGCGCGTGGTCAATGCCATGGACGCGCCAATAAGCGTTGACCTACGTCAGATTCTTGCCGAGTTGAATATTTCCACAGCATCGGCGGCATCCGCCACGGCCACCGTCCTAGCCGGAGACAATCCATATGCGGGACAGGTCGGTGAGGAATCACCGACCAGGCCGCGGCAGACCGCGATTGATCTGACAGACGGCGACTACACGGCACCGGCATGGTCGTTCACCACCATCACGATTAAGTGACGTGTATGCCGCGAAACGGGCGGACCCTCGTTTGAACCCTCGAACGAGAGTTCGCCCGCAGTGCAGGGCCAATCGGGACTAATCTGGAAAACATGAGCAAGCACCACCGCAATCGCAATTGGGCCCCGGCCCCACAGCCGCTGCCCGAAGACGCGCACGTCATCGACAACCACACCCACGTCGCATCCGTCGTGCCATTCTCCCAAGCCATGAGTCACGAAGCCATGGAAAAAGGCCAAGGCGAAGTACCCGTCTACAGCGTCGACGAACTGCTGGAACAAGCCCAGAAAGTCGGCGTCGAAGGCGTAATCGACTGCGGCTGCGAGCTGCCCAACCTCATGACCGCCATCGACATGGCCCGCGAACACCCCGGAACCGTGCACGCCGCAATCGCCATACACCCCAACGAAGCCGTGCTGCACGGCCACCGCGGCGCACCCGGCCCCGATGGCCTGCCCATCAAATACAAGCCCTGGCACGACATCCCCTTCGACGAAGCCATGGCCGAAGTGCACCGCCTCGCCACCACCTACCCCAACCAGGTCGTCGCCATCGGCGAAACCGGCATGGACCTGTTTCGTACCGGCGAATCCGCCAAGGAACTGCAACGCGAGGCGTTCCGCGCCCACGTCGCGCTCGCCAAGGAACTCAACCTGCCCATGCAAATCCATGACCGCGACTCGCACAAGGAAGTCATCGAAACGTTGCTCGCCGACGGAGCCCCCGAACGTACCGTGTTCCACAGCTACTCCGGCGACGCCGAAATGGGCGAAATCGCCCGCGAAAACGGTTGGTATCTCAGCCTTTCCGGCACATCCAGCTACAAAGGCAACGACGGAATCCGCGAATCGGCGAAACTCGTCGGCATGAGCCACGTCATGGTCGAAACCGATGCCCCCTACTTAAGTCCGATGCCCTACCGCGGCCGCACCAACGCGCCGTATATGATCCCGTACACCCTGCAGGCGCTCGCCGACTATCTTGACAGACCGTTGGCTGAAATCGCCAAAGCCACGCGTGAAACGACGCGCGAAGTGTACGGTATCTAAAAAGAATGGCGATTTCGCGGTAATCCCGTGGCGGTTCCGTGACGGTCGCATGGGCCTCAACGTAACAGTTGCGTAATCGCCAGAAAATAAGCAAAATACAAACGACTAAGCATATGTGAATTTCATGCGTGACGTGCCGAATCACGTGTGAAGATTTGACAATGGTTTGCCAAGCTCCTAGTGTCACACCTTGCGTTTTATTTTGGGGAGCGGGTTGGAAGGCCCGCCACTTGGAGGAAGCGTTATGGCTAACGAGCCGAACGAAGAAGAACAGTCGCTGCTTCACGCAGCGACGTACACGCAGGCGCCAAAGGTCTCGCACAAGGTCCTGACCAAGGAGGAGCGCCAGACGCTCATCAAGGAGCACGAGGCGCAGCAGCAGGAAGCCGCGAAACTTGACGAGGCCGCCAGCAAGGGCCGCATCGGCCGCTGGTGGAGCCGTCTCCAGTCCGGCCCGGACAAAATCACGCCGGCCATGGCCATCGTGGCGCTTGGCGTGGTATACGGCGACATCGGTACCTCGCCGCTGTACACCATGCAGACGTTCCTCAACGGCCAAGGCGGTTTGGCGCATACGGATCGCGCCGCGGTGCTGGGCATCCTGTCGCTGGTCTTCTGGTCGATCACGCTGATCACCACCGTCAAATACGTGTTCATCGCCATGCGCATCGACAACAACGGCGAAGGCGGCATCTTCGCACTGTATTCGCTGATCCGCAAATATGGGGCATGGCTTGCGATTCCCGCCATGCTGGGCGGCGCCGCGTTCCTCGCCGATTCCGTGCTTACGCCGGCCGTCTCGATCAGCTCGGCAGTGGAAGGCTTGGAAACACTGCCGCTGCTGGAACCGATCATGAGCGGAAACAAAGAACTGACGCTGATGATCACCATTGTGATCATCGTCTGCCTGTTCGCAGTGCAGTCGCGCGGTACCGAACGCATCGGCCGCACGTTCGGCACGGTGGTCATGATCTGGTTCTCGTTCCTCGCCGTCGTCGGCTTGGTGAACCTGAGCTCCGATTGGAGCGTGCTTGAAGCGCTGAATCCGGTGTACGGCGTGGAGTTCCTCTTCAGCCACCACAATGCGGCAGGCCTCGCCGTCATGGGCACCGTGTTCCTGTCCACCACCGGCGCCGAAGCGCTGTATTCCGACATGGGCCACGTCGGCCGCGGCAACATCTACTTCACGTGGCCGTTCATCAAGATCGCCCTTGTGTTCTGCTATTTCGGCCAGGGCGCGTGGATGCTCAACCATTGGGACGACACCGCGTACAACCACATGCACGGCCTTAATCCGTTCTTTGAAATGATGACCCCGTCCGTGCGTTACGTGGCGGTGCTGCTGTCCGTGTGCGCCGGCGTGATTGCTTCGCAGGCGTTGATCACCGGCGCCTACACCATGGTTTCCGAAGCGACGCGACTCAACTGGATGCCCCACCTGCAGGTGCGCTATCCGGCTCGTACCCGCGGCCAGCTGTACATTCCGGTGGTCAACGCCGTGCTGTGCGTCTCCACCCTGCTGGTTTTGGCGATGTTCCGCGATTCGGAGCATATTTCCGCCGCGTACGGCCTGGCATTGACCGTCACGATGATCACCACGACGATTCTGCTGGCCGTCTACATTTGGCACGATGGCAAGCGCGTCGGCGCGGTCGTGTTCACAGTGGTGTTCCTGGCCATCCAGTTCCTGTTCTTCTTCGCTTCGATGGCGAAGTTCCTGCACGGTGGCTGGTTCACCATGCTGCTGACATTGGCGATTCTGCTGATTATGTACACGTGGAACGAAGGCACGAAGCTGGAACGCGCGCAACGCCGGCATATGCAGCCCGCCGATTGCGTGCCGGTTCTGAAGCGGCTTCATGAGGACGATTCGATTCCGTATTTCGCGGACAACATCGTCTATCTGACGTCCGATCCGGAAATGAAGCGTGTCGATACCGACATCTTCTTCTCGATTTTCGCGGACCATCCGAAGCGCGCCCGCGCATGGTGGGCGGTGTCGGTGGAAACGTCCGACAACCCGTTCACGCGCGAGTATTCGGTGGAGAATTTCGGCACGGACTTCCTGTTCCGCGTGCGTATTCGCTTGGGCTTCAAGGTGTCGCAGTCGATTCCTGCATACATCCACCAGATCATGAACGATCTGTCGAAGTCCGGCGATCTGCCCAAGCAGACCACCCGCTACCCGAAGCTGGATGCCGATCCGAACATCGGACCTATCCGCTACGTGCTGATTCACAAGGCGTTGATGCCCGAGTCGAAGGTGTCCCAGAAGGGCGCGATCTCACTGCAGATCAAGTACGCGATTCGTCATTTGGCCGGCTCTCCGGTCAAATGGTTCGGACTCGCTCCCTACAATCCGCTGATTGAGATTCAGCCGCTGTTCCTCGCCACCGAGCGTCCGCCGCGTCTGAAGCGCGTGTGAATTCGCTCTGCGAGCACGGCTTATCTACGCAAGGAGGGCTGGGACATTTCGTTTGTGACCGTAGGCTTGGCCGAACGGCCTTGAGTGTGTCACGAACGAGATGCCCCAGCCCTTTTCCTTTGGCTGAATACCGCCAAGTCCGCAGGAGGACCGGCATATCCTATTACCGACACGCTCCGGGCCGCTCAGGCCGAGTTTTTACGGTCTGCAACAGGATATGTCGGTCCTCCTGCTCGTTTGCGGGACAACTTACGTTCGTGACGTGCGTTTTGCGACGTGCGATGCATATGAATCGGCGGATGAATCGCAGGCTATAACCAACTCCGATAACGGCACGCGCGCGTCGAAACCTGCCGTCGCTAAAGTAATCAACCATGTGCAGATTACTTGGATTCGCGACGGCAGGCAGCAACACCAACCTCAATGGCGTGCTCGGCATGCAGAACGTGCGCGATTTCCGAAATCTGAGCGAGATCCACAACGACGGCTGGGGCGCCGCGCTGATCACCGTGCCAGACGAATCGCCATACCGTCGCGACGGCGGTGCGCCGACTCCGGAAACCGGCACCGCGATCTACAAAAACACCATCGCCGCCCGTCATGATCCGATTTTCGACGAGCTCGCCAACACTCCGGCGCGCGGCGGCCTGTGGCACCTGCGCTTGGCCAGCTCCAACCTGCCGCTGATTCTTGAGAACCAGCAGCCCTTCTATGCGAACGGCCTGAGCTTCATCCACAATGGCGACATTTCTGACGACCAGGGCCGCAACATCATTACGAACCGTGCATTCCCGGTCGATCCGAGCATCGTGCAGTCCACTGGCGGCCGTTCCGATTCCGCCATTTTCTTCGCCGTCATCCTGCAATACATCGGCTTTGGCTTCGCACTCGACGAGGCGGTGGCGCAGGCCGTGCGTGAACTGCGCAAAAGCTATCCGAAGTCCAGCTACAACTGCATGATCCAAAGCCAGGACCAGTTCATCGCCCTGTGCGCGGCCGGACGTGAGGTCACGTCCAAGCGCATCGTCGAAATCTACGACCAGTACGGTCGCGGCGAGCAGGCGCGCGACTATCGCGTGCTGCGCTACCGTGCGCTCGGCGGAAACGACGATCAGTCGAAGGGCGTGGTCGTGGCCAGCTCCGGTTTCGACCAGCGCGCCGAAGACGGCTGGACCCGCCTCGAAAACGACCAGATGATCGTGGCTTCCAACCGCACCGGCGAATTCCGCGTCCGTTCCATCTGATTTTCCGCACATAACGTCCCCGCGCATCGTGCCGTCCGCTGCGAGCAGCTGATGAATGCTCGTTTTAAGGCGGCATTCCTTGGAACATCGTTGACAAGACGGAGAAACCGTTGAATCCGTGTCCATTCCGGGATTTATCTGGCGTGGTGTATGAATCTCTTCGGCTGTTGGGAACCGTTTTGGAAACTGCGTCAAGAACCGTATGCTGGGCGTGATGGAACGTGCCTAAGATGGGCGTATGACGAACGAATCGAACGAAACAACCGAATCGAACAAGCCGACGACCGGCTATATCCCCACTCTTGCGCAAGTGGATGAGCTACATCGCAAAATCGCGCAATCGCAAGCCGCATACGACCTTATCCACGGCCATTGCGTGGTCGTGGCCGACATCGCCCGCCGCATGGCCCGCCGGCAGAACGCGCTGTTCACCCGCCGCTGCACCCTGCCGACGGACGCTCCCGAAAAAACCGGCGACTTCGGGCTGGAACTGACGAAAGACAATACCGGCGAGGAATCGCTCGGCATGTTGCACATGCCTGCGGTGCCGTCCACGGAAGGGCTGACCGGAGGTACCGTTCCGCCGCGGCTCATCGACGAGCATCTGGTGGTCATTGGCGGTTTGCTGCACGACATCGGCACGTATTTCCTGCTCAAGCAGGACGGTTCCGACGGCGAACCGCTCAAATTCGACGGTCCGCACTATGTTCAGCACGGGCTCAAAGGCTACGAATACTTGCTGAACGAGGGCGTTGACGAATCGATCGCCCAGTTCGCACGCAACCACACAGGTGTGGGCCTCACCCGCGAAACCGTGGAATCGCAGGGATTGCCGTTGCCCCCGGCCGACTACGTGCCGATGAACCTCGAGCAGGAGGTCGTCATGGTGGCGGACAAGTACAACAGCAAGTCGATTCCGCCGAAGTTCCTGACCGCCGAAGCCTACACGCGCAAGGCCGCCCGTTTCGGCGAAAGCAACAAGCGCGAATGGCTGCGCCTTCTGGAACGCTACGGCGTCCTCGACGTCAAACCGCTCGCCGAGCAGTACCACATGCGCATCGCCGAGTAGCGAACCTACTTATCTCGCTTATGAATGGCGGATTTCGGTGTCTGCCGGATGCTATCTCGCTTATGAATGGCGGGTGTCTCAGAAAGACTAGGTGTTAGGGGGCAAGTTCAATCCCCTCTAAGTCTCATGCGGCAAAACCATCCGCCATCTATAAGCGAGATAGCACGCGTCGAGCGGAAAAATCCGCCATTCATAAGCGAGATACACCCGAAAATTCCTCGAAGCCTGGCCGCCGCCCGAGTTTTGCGCACTGAAAACCGCTATCTGTGGCAGATTCTCCATCTACGGAAAAGTGAAAGCCGCTATCTGTGGCACTTCTCTTTCCCGCCATACATTAGGGGGGGCATAAAACCGCCCCTCTAACTCACGATGCGTCAAACAACCTGCCACACATAGCGGTTTTGAGATTCCAAAGATGAAAGAATCTGCCACACATAGCGCATATGACATGCGCCCAGAATGAACCGGAACGAACCAGCACGAAAAAAGCCTTGCGGACTGGCATGCAACACCAGTCCGCAAGGCTTTCGCCTCGCAGAACGCCGCTCGCTACTCAAGCTCCGCGCAATGCTCCATCTGATCGGCGACCTCCGGATTATCGGTCACCACAATAATCGCACGCTTACGATCTTCATCGCGCTTGGCCTTCTTCAGCAGCCCCAGCACCACGGCGGCGTCGTCACGGTTCAATCCAGCGGTCGGCTCGTCGGCAATAATCACCTCCGCCTCGCAGCTCAGCGCACGCGCGATTGCCACACGACGCTGGTCCAACGCACTCATCTTGCCCACCGGCAGACCGGAAGTCACTTCCTCGAATCCCACGCGCTTGAGCAGCTCGCGCGCAATCACCGGCTTGGGCTGCAGGAAATTGCGGTTCGACGCGTCCATGGCGTACAACACGTTGCCTTCCGCGTCAAGGTCGCCGCGCACGGCGAACCGCTGCGGAATGAAACCGATGCGGTGTCCAAGCACGTCGACCGGTGTCGCGTCGGCGAGGTTCGTGCTTTTGTGCATCACGTTGCCGCTGGTCGTCCGCATCATGCCGACCATGGTGGCCACCAGCGCCTGATGCTGTTCGACATCTTCGGCATCCACCAGCACCGCGTGGGTCGCGCCGGCATGGAACGCCAGGGAAACGTCGTTGAGCACGTTGCGACCGGTTTTGCGGTTGTGCACCGTCACATGGTCGAGCGCGAATGTCGGGTTCGCTTTGAAGAAGAATGCGTCCTTCTTGCGATGATGTTTGATTTCGCGGTCGATCTGCGATGACACGCTGGTTGCGGAGTCCGCCTGTACGGTTTCGTGCTGGTCGAGCGACTGTTCGTCGTCGGTCGCGCCCAATGCGAGCGTTTCGTTCACGCGATTCGCGTTGTCGCTGGCAACGCTGTCTTCCGTGGCGATGCCTTCCGTATTTTCCGCGTTTTCTGCCGATTCGGTTGCGATGGAATCGCCTCCATCGTCATACACCACCGCGAAATCGACCGATTCGATCGACGTGGCCATATCGGTTTCGCCCGCCTCGATGTCCGCGTTTTCCGCAGCATCGTTGTTCAATGCTTCGGTTTCGTTGTCTTTCACGTCTTTCTCGCTCATGCGTTCACCTCCGTACGTTCCGTCGACTCGACTGTTTCCTCCGGCTCGTCTGCGTTCTTCGCTTCGGCAGATTCGTTCGAATCGTCAGAACGGCCTGCGAACAGCTGACCCAAATCGAAGAATCCCACGCGCATGAACGCGATGATGCCCAGAACCAGGCAGGCGCCCAGTCCGTACCAGATCATGTTCCACACGGATGCGGATGTGATGGCCACAGCCTGTCCACCGGCCCATGCGGTGCCAAGCGGCTTGGCCAGCAGCGCGCCGGCAATCAATCCGATTGCCCAGCCTGGAACGGTCATCATGAACGTTTCCAGCATGAATTGCCATCCCAAACGTCCCTTGGTGACGCCGGAAACCATCGCCATGCCGATTTCGTCACGGCGTCCACCGATCGCGGCCCACAGCACCAATGCCAGCAGCGCGAGCCCGCCGACGATCAGGGTCGCCAACAACGCCGTGCGCGCGGCCTTGGCGGCGGCGTCCAGCGGTGCGATGCGCTTCTTGTACGCATCAAGCGACGGCGATGAGATCGTGAACTTCGACGTGTCCAGCTTGGCCTTTGTCACCAGTCGCACGAACTTGTTGTATGTGGCCGAATCGGTCAGCGTGAAGATGATGTTGAGGTTCGGGATGGCCCAGCCCTTGGTGCCGGCCACATCCAGACCGCTTTGCGCGAAGTTGATGTACGACGTGTACACCACGTTCTCGCGGTTGTCTTTCGCGTATTTCGCGTCGGAACCGTATCCGGCCGGCGTCTCGCCGGTGTACTCGTAGATGCCGCGCACGGTGAATTTGTAGGTTTCGGAAGCCTTCGTCGGATTGCCGACGGTCACCTTGTCGCCCACTTTGAGATTATTCTTCTTGGCCACTGCCTGAGAGACCAGCACGCCGTCGTTGGCCGTCTTGTAGTTCAGCTGCTTGCCCTTGACCACTTTGAACGTGCCGTAGTCGTTGATTTTCGCCGCATCGTTCGTGTAGAAGGCTTGCAACGTCAGGTTGCCGCCGGTCTTGTCCTCGCTCGTGTCTCTTTTCGCCGCGATCGCCTGCAGCGACTTGCTGGCGCGCACCGGCACCGACGTGGCGAGCGTGTATTCGAACGTCAAGTTGTTCTTCTGCACCGCTTCCGCGTACTTGGTGTACATGTCCCACGTCATGTAATTGGCGGTGTAATTGGAGTCCGCGCCGTCGCGTTTCGCAGTGACTTTCGCGCTCGGCCGAATTACCGCCGAAGCTTTCTGCGATTGGTATGTTTCGTTATTCGCCTTGTCATCTGCCCTCAGCACCGCCAGATCCACGGCGGCTGAGAACGACACCAGCAGTGCAAGCAAAGCCGTCAGCGCGGTACGCCATTTGACGCGACCGAGCGCAGCCCATGCGTTCTTGAGAACGAACATGCGGTACTTCTCCAGTTCTCTGTAGTTACGCGTCGACGCATGCCGACGCCAGCGTTGGCCGGGACGCACACAGTCAAGCAACGACAGCGAGTACGCTCACAGCGCAATGCGCCCCGTGCAATCATCCTGCCCATCCAACGTGATTGTTTTCTTGCGCAACACTGTTATACCTCTGTGTGAAGTCTGAATACTTCCTGAAAATCGAAGGTTGGATAAGCGGCGATTTTGTTCCTGCTCGCGCTCGTCTCCGCTCTACGTCCGCCTATTCTTCCCGCGTTCCGCGTCCGTCTTGCGCCCATCCCGCGCATGTTCCATCCGTTTTTAGATGCCTTTCCAGCTTTTGTTGCCGCACGGTCCAGTTTTGGATTACAAAATGCAGGTGCGATTGCGATTTGTGGCTTGCTTTCGCGGCTTCGGCTACGATGGATGGCGATGAAGCAGCACAGCACAGACAATACGATTCCCACAGCGGCCGACGACGCAGTCGATGAAGCCGACAGCGCAGTCGCCGCAAGCAAGACGACAGACGAAACGACGGCTAAAACGACGGACAAGATATCAAGCAAGACGACGAACGATACTTTGCCTTTGCCTTGCGATTCCGCCGTTCCCCGCTTATCCCGCATCGCACTGCCGGTCTGTTCCGCCATCGGCGTCGCGCTCGCCGCTGCGATCGTATGGGCCTGGTTTCCGCACGGTTCCGCCGCTTGGACGAACCCATTGCACGAAATCGACGCGCCCGCGCACTATTACTTCATCCGCAAGATCCTCGGCGAAGGCGTCGGCGCGGCCACCCACCTGTGGCCGAACGACGGATACTATCCGCCGTTGTTCCATCTGCTTGCAGCCGGCATGATTAAGCTCGCCAGCTTGTTCGGCGTCAATCTGTCGATTTACGTCGCGTTCAACACGGTCTGGCTGGCCACATCCGGCTTGGTTTGGCCGATTGCGATTCAGCTGTACGCTTCCTATTTCACGCGTCGCCTGTCGCATTCGGCACAATCCGTATGCTCCCCCCGATTTGCGAACGCACGAAAGTCCTCGGCCCGCAATGTCGCGTCTGTCGTAGTTCCGCTATTCCCCGCGATACTCGCGCTCATCATCCCCCCGCTCGCCGTCGCTTCCGCCTCGCACCCCTTCCAAATGCTGGCTTCCGGTCCGCTGATCGCCTTCGGCCTGGCCGCCACGCTTCTGCCGTTCTGGCTGTACGCCACACTTCGCCTGCTCGACGCGCTCGCCACCCGCGAACACCTCGTCAAATGGATCATATGGTTCTTCGTCACTGCCGGCGTCTGCATGTTCGCCCATCCGCGCATCGTGTTCACCTGGCTCCTGCTCATGGCCCCCTTCGTACTGACGCGACTGCCGTGGAAAGCCATCGCAGGCCTTGCTGGCGTAGTGGTTCTCGGCGCCGCCGTGTTCCTCGTATACATGATGTCCAGCTACAAATCGGACCGCTACTTCAATCCCGCCAGCTGGTTCCACACCTTCGTTCCGAACCGCACGGTGCCCGAAGCGCTCAAAATCTACG
This sequence comes from Bifidobacterium adolescentis ATCC 15703, assembly GCF_000010425.1. Taxonomy (NCBI): domain Bacteria; kingdom Bacillati; phylum Actinomycetota; class Actinomycetes; order Bifidobacteriales; family Bifidobacteriaceae; genus Bifidobacterium; species Bifidobacterium adolescentis. The sequence goes on along the minus strand of NC_008618.1, from coordinate 1,912,972 downwards.
TCACCGACAATATCGGCGGCGTGCAAGGCTGGTTCATGGCCGCAATCGTGCTGATCGCGTTTGCCGTCACCGTCGCAGCCATCATCCGCCCGCAATGGTTCGCCGCCAATCGCGCCGATTCCGCTACTGTGCCCGGCGCTTCTGCGATTGACCGTGCATCCGATAGCACGTCAGCGCAACCGCACGAACAGGTTGCCGATTTTGCGGCTATGCCTGCCGATCGTAGGAATCGCAAGACTTCCGTCAGCTACCGCACTCCACGTTCCGACGCCTCGCAACTCCGCCGCGACGCGATCGCCATTCTGCTGGCCTTCTTCCTGGTCGGTCTTGTCTACGTCTGCTCGACCGCGCTGACTGGCTGGTTCCCCAACATCGTGGCCGCCGCCTGGTATCGCGCCGAAACCCGACCGCTTACCATGATTCCGTTCGGCGTGCTGCCGCTGATCGTCTTCGCCGCCGTCGTATTGTTGCGTGCCGGCCGTCTGCCGAACGTCACGAAAATCATTGCGATTGTTCTGCTTGCGGCGCTCGCCATTTCCTGCCAATTCGGCAATACTGTTCGTTCCGCCCTGTCGGATGCCGTCTATGCGAATATGACGATTGACGATGCGCGGCCGGACGAGCAGCTCACTGCCACGAAGGAGAAGATTCTCAAGAAGGTGGTGAAGGAGACTGGTACCGATTCGGTGGTGGTTTCCGATCCGCTGAACGGTTCCATGTATGCGACGGCGATGTACGGCGCGGATATGCTGTTCCCGATTTACAACGCGAAGGCCGAGAAGAATGGTGCGATTTTCGGTCAGACGGAGAATGCGTTCGCGTCGGGCGACGGCAAGGTGCTGACGAATACCGTCTGCCCGCTGAGCGCGGATGGCGATGCATACTTCCTGAGCATGGGTGGCCAGGCGCCGAGCCTGCAGATGTTCACGTTCAAGCAGCAGTACGACACGTTCCACGATCAAAAGCTGATCGACCAGTACGCCAAAGATGGCACGATGCGCAAGGTTCAGGATTATTCGAATATGGCTTCATATGCGAAGGGCTGGGCGTTGTACCAGTTCAACTGCCAGTGATCACGTGTGTTGCGTGGCTGCGTGGCGTCGAAATAGGCGATTGGGAGAACAAGAGGCTCTGATTTGTCAAGTTTCGACACGCCGATGGAACGTTGGATTTCCAACGGTTCACGCGTTGTTCATGCGGCCCGGGTTGCGCGGATCGCGATCGTGCTGTAAGTTTATCTCTTGCTGCCGCTCAGCGAGTGGTCCGGTTCACTCCGGATTGCGAGGTGGGTGAGTGGTGGTGGTTTGAGAACTCAAGAGCGTATTTGTACTACTTCTTTATAGTCAATGATTGCCAGTTCGTTGCCGGCCACGCTGACGCGTGGTGCCGAGGGATCGGTCAAACGGCGGCGAGGTTTTTGTGCGATGCGCCTTTCCTTATAAGGCGATCGTCAATTTTCTTATTTCGAGAGTCATCGTGTCGATGTCTCTTCATGAAAAGGTTTTTTTGTGGAGGGTTCGATTCTGGCTCAGGATGAACGCTGGCGGCGTGCTTAACACATGCAAGTCGAACGGGATCCCAGGAGCTTGCTCCTGGGTGAGAGTGGCGAACGGGTGAGTAATGCGTGACCGACCTGCCCCATACACCGGAATAGCTCCTGGAAACGGGTGGTAATGCCGGATGCTCCAGTTGGATGCATGTCCTTCTGGGAAAGATTCATCGGTATGGGATGGGGTCGCGTCCTATCAGCTTGATGGCGGGGTAACGGCCCACCATGGCTTCGACGGGTAGCCGGCCTGAGAGGGCGACCGGCCACATTGGGACTGAGATACGGCCCAGACTCCTACGGGAGGCAGCAGTGGGGAATATTGCACAATGGGCGCAAGCCTGATGCAGCGACGCCGCGTGCGGGATGACGGCCTTCGGGTTGTAAACCGCTTTTGACTGGGAGCAAGCCCTTCGGGGTGAGTGTACCTTTCGAATAAGCACCGGCTAACTACGTGCCAGCAGCCGCGGTAATACGTAGGGTGCAAGCGTTATCCGGAATTATTGGGCGTAAAGGGCTCGTAGGCGGTTCGTCGCGTCCGGTGTGAAAGTCCATCGCTTAACGGTGGATCCGCGCCGGGTACGGGCGGGCTTGAGTGCGGTAGGGGAGACTGGAATTCCCGGTGTAACGGTGGAATGTGTAGATATCGGGAAGAACACCAATGGCGAAGGCAGGTCTCTGGGCCGTCACTGACGCTGAGGAGCGAAAGCGTGGGGAGCGAACAGGATTAGATACCCTGGTAGTCCACGCCGTAAACGGTGGATGCTGGATGTGGGGACCATTCCACGGTCTCCGTGTCGGAGCCAACGCGTTAAGCATCCCGCCTGGGGAGTACGGCCGCAAGGCTAAAACTCAAAGAAATTGACGGGGGCCCGCACAAGCGGCGGAGCATGCGGATTAATTCGATGCAACGCGAAGAACCTTACCTGGGCTTGACATGTTCCCGACAGCCCCAGAGATGGGGCCTCCCTTCGGGGCGGGTTCACAGGTGGTGCATGGTCGTCGTCAGCTCGTGTCGTGAGATGTTGGGTTAAGTCCCGCAACGAGCGCAACCCTCGCCCTGTGTTGCCAGCACGTCGTGGTGGGAACTCACGGGGGACCGCCGGGGTCAACTCGGAGGAAGGTGGGGATGACGTCAGATCATCATGCCCCTTACGTCCAGGGCTTCACGCATGCTACAATGGCCGGTACAACGGGATGCGACCTCGTGAGGGGGAGCGGATCCCTTAAAACCGGTCTCAGTTCGGATTGGAGTCTGCAACCCGACTCCATGAAGGCGGAGTCGCTAGTAATCGCGGATCAGCAACGCCGCGGTGAATGCGTTCCCGGGCCTTGTACACACCGCCCGTCAAGTCATGAAAGTGGGTAGCACCCGAAGCCGGTGGCCCAACCTTTTTGGGGGGAGCCGTCTAAGGTGAGACTCGTGATTGGGACTAAGTCGTAACAAGGTAGCCGTACCGGAAGGTGCGGCTGGATCACCTCCTTTCTACGGAGAATACAGTCCATGTTTTTGGACAGTGTGAGCCACATGGGCGCCGGCAGTCGGCGTCGTTGTTGTGGATGCTGGTGTGGAAGAGATCAATGGCTTGGATGGGATTCGTCCCGTCCGGGAGTGGTATGGGTATGCTTTTGGGCTCCCGGACCGCCACCCCACGGGTTTTCTGTGGCGCGGTTCGATGCCCATGCGTGGTGGCCGGTCCTGGGTGGCTGGTCGGATCGTGTGGCGCGTGGTGGTTTGAGAACTGGATAGTGGACGCGAGCAAGAGAAACTGAAAGAACGTTTCTTTTTGCTTATCGCGATTTCGCCAAACTCTTCAATTGAGTTTGGTTTCGAGATCGATCGTTTTGTGATCATTTTAGTGTTAAGATTTGTCGTCTGGCGATCTTGCTATCAGGAAACCCGCGGGTGGGGCAATGACAATTTGTTTTGCTGTTGTGCCGCTTGCGAGGGCGTATGGTGGATGCCTTGGCAGACAGTACCGATGAAGGACGTTTGAGGATGCGATAATCCTAGGGGAGCCTCCAACATGGCTTTGATCCTAGGGTCTCCGAATGGGGGAACCCGCCGGCCGTCATGGGCCGGCACCGCCTATGGGCGGGGGGTACGCAGGGAAGTGAAACATCTCAGTACCTGCAGGAAGGGATACTCCGTGAGTAGTGGCGAGCGAAAGCGGATCAGACCAAACCGGTTGCGCGTGATACCCGTCGGGGGTTGCGTTGCCGGTGTTGTGGGATCACGTGTCCCGGTTCCGACGGACCGGGCGGGAGTCATAAAACGGCTTGCCAGGGGAACAGGCTTGAAGGCCTGGCCGTAGAGGGTGCCAGCCCCGTACCTGGACGTGAGCCGTCTTCCGATCGTGTTGTCCCAAGTAGCGCGGGCCTCGTGGAATCCCGCGTGAATCAGCCCAGACCGTTGGGTAAGTCTAAGCATACCTGTCTGACCGATAGCGTACCAGTACCGTGAGGGAAAGGTGAAAAGCACCCCGGGAGGGGAGTGAAACAGTTCCTGAAACCGTGCGCCCACAAAACCGTCGGAGCCTCCCTGGTGGGGTGACGGCGTGCCTATCGAAAAATGAGTCTGCGAGTCAGTGGCGGGTGGCGAGCATAAGCCGTGTGGCGTATGCGTAGCGAAAGCGAGTCCGAATAGGGCGTTTTCAGTCGCTTGTCCTGGACCCGAAGCGGGATGATCTAGCCCTGGGCAGGTTGAAGCGCGGGTAAGACCGCGTGGAGGACCGAACCCACCTGGGTTGAAAACCGGGGGGATGACCTGGGGCTAGGGGTGAAAGGCCAATCAAATTCCGTGATAGCTGGTTCTCTCCGAAATGCATTTAGGTGCAGCGTCGGTCGATTGCGTCGCGGGGGTAGAGCTACCGGATGCTTGCGGGCCCTTGTTGGGTACCAACAGCAGCCGAACTCCGAATACCGTTGACGTGTATTCCGGCAGTGAGTCGGCGGGGGATAAGCTCCGTCGTCGAGAGGGAGACAGCCCAGACCGTCGTCTAAGGTCCCGAAGCGTGTGCTAAGTGGGAAAGGATGTGGAGTCGCATAGACAGCCAGGAGGTTGGCTCAGAAGCAGCCATCCTTGAAAGAGTGCGTAACAGCTCACTGGTCTAGTGGTTCCGCGCCGACAATGTAGCGGGGCTCAAGCACACCACCGAAGACGCGGCAGCAATCTTCATGGTTGCTGGGTAGGAGAGCGTCCTGCGAGGGGCGAAGCGGCGGTGGAAACCGGCCGTGGACTTCGTGGGAGTGAGAATGCAGACATGAGTAGCGAGAGACGGGTGAGGATCCCGTCCGCTGGATGACCAAGGGTTCCGGGGCCACGTTCGTCGTCCCCGGGTGAGTCGGGTCCTAAGGCGAGGCCGACAGGCGTAGTCGAATGGATGAACGGGTGGATATTCCCGTACCGACCATGGACCGGCAAAACCGAGACGGTGAGTACTAACCTCCGCCTCGTGGTGGTTCCTTCCTTCGGGTTGGTATCGCCGCGTGGTGTTGGGAGCGTAGCCGCAGTAGGTCAGCGCAGGGGTGACACGGAATGGGAGCCGGCCGCGGAGGTGGTTTTCCGTGGTCAAGCACGCAGCCAGTCATGTAGGCAAATCCGCATGGCGTGCATGGCGAGGTGTGATGATGGGAGCCGTTATGGTTCGATATCCGGTTGTCCAGGCCGTCGAGAAAAGCCTCGGCGTGAGGGCCATGGCCGCCCGTACCCCAAACCGACACTGGTGGTCAGGTAGAGAATACCAAGGCGATCGAGCGAATCCTGGTCAAGGAACTCGGCAAATCACTCCCGTGCCTTCGGTATAAGGGAGACCCACTGGGGTGAAGGACCTTGCGTCCGGAGCTTTGGTGGGTGGCACAGACCAGGGGGTAGCGACTGTTTACCAAAAACACAGGTGCATGCGAAGGCGAAAGCCGCTGTATATGCACTGACGCCTGCCCGGTGCCGGAAGGTTAAGAGGATCCGTCAATCCCTTCGGGGACGAAGCGGTGAATTCAAGCCCCGGTAAACGGCGGTGGTAACTATAACCATCCTAAGGTAGCGAAATTCCTTGTCGGGTAAGTTCCGACCTGCACGAATGGCGTAACGACTTCCCCACTGTCTCGACCAGGAGCTCGGCGAAATTGCAGTACGAGTAAAGATGCTCGTTAAGCGCAGAAGGACGAAAAGACCCCGGGACCTTTACTATACCTTGGTATTGGCGTTAGGCGCGGATTGTGTAGCATAGGCGGGAGGCTTCGAAGCGGGTGCGCCAGCATTCGTGGAGCCGCAAGGTGAAATACCGCTCTGTTCTCGTTTGACGTCTAACCTCGACAAGTCATCCTTGTCAGGGACAGTGCCTGGCGGGTAGTTCAACTGGGGCGGTTGCCTCCCAAAGAGTAACGGAGGCGCTCAAAGGTCCGCTCAGCCCGGTTGGCAATCGGGTGTCGAGTGTAATCGCACAAGCGGGCTTGACTGCGAGGACGACGGTCCGAGCAGGGACGAAAGTCGGAGATAGTGATCCGGTGCCGGCGCACGGGCGCGGCATCGCTCAACGGATAAAAGGTACCCCGGGGATAACAGGCTGATCATTCCCAAGAGTCCATATCGACGGGATGGTTTGGCACCTCGATGTCGGCTCGTCGCATCCTGGGGCTGGAGCAGGTCCCAAGGGTTCGGCTGTTCGCCGATTAAAGCGGCACGCGAGCTGGGTTCAGAACGTCGTGAGACAGTTTGGTCTCTATCCTCTGCGCTCGTTGGAATCCTGAGGAGGCCTGCCCATAGTACGAGAGGACCTGGGTGGACGAACCTCTGGTATGCCGGTTGTCGCGCCAGCGGCACGGCCGGTTGGCTACGTTCGGGAGGGATAACCGCTGAAAGCATCTAAGCGGGAAGCCTGCTCCAAGATTAGGATTCCGTACGGTCTTGAACTGTTGTAGCCCGCATGTTGAACACGTGTTTGATAGGCCGGAGGTGGAAGCCCCGTGAGGGGTGGAGCCGACCGGTACTAACGGGCGACGGCGACATAACATTCCGATCCTTTTGCGGGATTGGTTCCGCGTCTTTCCTGTGCTGGATCGTCCTGGACGGCAATATGCGTTGGGATGGTCACTGAACGATACAACGGTAGGCTTTGCCTCGCGTCCGCTAGCCGGTTCCCAGACCGCCACGGTTCATAACATAATGGCCGGAATGGCCGCCATGTTTTGGTTGTCGTTCCGTGATCGCGGTTTTGCGGTGGTCATAGCCCTGGTGAGACGCCCGGTCCCATTCCGAACCCGGTAGCTAAGGCCAGGCGCGGCGATGGTACTGCACTCGAGAGGGTGTGGGAGAGTAGCACGCCGCCGCTTCACATGTTGGGCCTCCCGGTCGAGCCTTTGGCTCCCGGGAGGCCCCTTTTTCGTTTCCGGGGTTCCCGTCGGGTTCGCGCTCCGGGAACCCCCATTTTTCTCTCATGCCCATCCGGATTAGATGGTTAGATGTGGTTCGGAGCTGAATGTCTCGTTATTTTTGAATGTTGTCCAAGACTTTCAGCACTTTATCGCGATACTTCTTTTTGCCGATGAAGGCTGCGGGGTGCAATATTCTGACCACTTCATACCCTTCCGACTTCATGCATTTCAGATTTTTCTCGGCGGCGTATCCGAGAGCCACCAATACAGGCTTGCCACCGAGTAGCTCGAGCTCCTCCCTCAATCCCTTGAGGTTCTCATCAACGCGTTCCGGGTTACTTTTGAGTGTCTTTTCCACTTCACCGGAATCGGTTTCTTGGTAATCCTTGATTGCGTCGGTTATGTAGCTTCCCCAATACCGTGTGCCCTGCAGCGCATATCGCAGTTTGAAATCGTTCCTTCCCGCATGGAAATTGAACCACGGATCCTTCGGCTTGTCCGGCTTTTTCTCCGCGTTGCCGTCCTTGGGTTTACCGGAGCGGTTCAGCCCCACGAACACGAAGCCAGTGTTCAATTCGGACAGATTCGGGGAGTCGAATACGCTCAGATCGTTTATATTGCGGCTGGGCTTGGAATCCGCGTAATCCGTGTTCCAGACGGCCCAGCTGGACGCATCTCCGTATTTTTCCTTCAGTATGTCGTAGTTCTCTCGGCTGATCATCATCCGCTCCTTTTACGCTTACGTGGACGACAGTCGGTCATTAAACGCCATCCGTGGTTATCCGTCATTCTATGTTGCGTGAATACGAGATGTACATGTTGGGCCGGATTATTGGAGAGTCTTGCAAAACGTCACTAACCTTGAACCGATATTGGAGCTCTATATCTTTTGCAGATTTGGTAGAGCGACACGCCGATTTGGTCTTCTGCCAGTCCTGTTGTATTCTAGTCAAGTTGCGCTTAACGGATAGACACCGGAAAGCGTTGCATAATTGGAGAATTCGCCTAGTGGTCTATGGCGCACGCTTGGAAAGCGTGTTGGTGTAACAGCCTCACGAGTTCGAATCTCGTATTCTCCGCCCGGATTGGAACCCCGAAAACCGTTGGAATCATTCGGTTTCTGGGGTTCCTTCTTTTCCACTCCGTTTTCCGGTTCCTTCCAGATTCCCTCCGAATGCTTCTTTCGTTGGCCTCGGTTTTTTGAATCGTCCCGTATCGCAAGTCTCGCGTGTACGGGCCGGCATCCAGGAAAGTCTCTGATTGCCATGCTGCGGCTTATTGGTGCCAGTCTGTGGTCTCAATAATGGGATTGTTTGCCCTCATATGTCGATATTTGATTGCGATTCGGTGGGGGAGTTGCGTACATCGTCGTTTTACGCGCACTTTTGCGCTGCGCTACGTTACGCTCGAAATCGTGACGTTGAGAGAAAGAAGCACGACGATGGTTGACAAGACGGCTGCCGGCAGCCAGCAGACTGACCAACGCGATGCTGATACTCGTGACTCTCTGGCGGCGCTTGCCCGACGCCGTTCGAATTCATCGCCAATCGTATTGCAGAGTGATGTGCAGGCCGCTCCGCAGGAAAAGCAGGAAAAACAAGAAAAGCAGAGCGAAGCTGGGTCTGCCTTGCAAACGGGCGAGGATGCGAATGATGACGCGAATCGTGCGGAAGAATCGCAAACCGTGAAAGAAAAAGACGCTGCGGATGGTCCTGATAATACGCAGCAGCCGCAAATGGCATCCATAAGCGCCATCACAACGCAGGTTTTGCCACCAAGCTTTATTCCGACCGCAACCGGTCGTATTCGTCCCGTAACGGGCGCTTTTCCCGCAATTCAGTCCGCTTCGCAGACGGAACAGGCGCAGCGCAGGCGATCTATCCGCTCGTTGGCCGCGGGGTCGTTGCGTAGAACCAACATCGGCAATGCTGAAAAGGCCGGCGATGTGGGGAGCGCGGGTAGTACCGGACGGACGGCGGGGAATGACGATACGCCGTCGCCGCGAATCGCCAGCAGCGCTCCCCATTATGCGAATTGACCAGTGGACTGATCAGAACGGCCAACGTAACAAATCAGTGGGAATACTGGACATACACGCGGTTCACGCATGGTACGCGCGCTCCGCGCTGCATTGTACGTCGCTGTACTACGTCATTCCAATTGAATCGCAACAATGCGTATAGCAGATGAAAAGCACATACGAAAAACGCGCATGAAAAAACGGTCCCGATATATTCGAGACCGTTTTTTCATGAGTCGATGAAGCAAACGCTGTCCGGCAGCGAGCCGGCTCAGTCTTCGCTGGTTTCGCGCTTATACTGCACGAACGTCTTCATGGCGTAGGCAAGGCCGGCAAGCAGCAGAATGGCTGCGCAGGCAAGGGAAATGCCGATGCCGGTTTGTGCAAGCTGTCCATATTCCGACTTGGTCAGCGCGCCGGTGGACGCGGCGGTTTGATCGCCGGAAGCTGTGACGGATCCAGTTGCAGCACCATTCGCGCCAGTGTCGGCAGCCGTGCGCACAGTGCCAGTGGTGCCGTTGACTCCAGTAACGGTCGTACCGGCATTCGTTCCAGCCGTGATGCCATGCGTGCCGGTAGCAACGGATGAGCCGCCCTGCTGACCCGTCTTGGAGTTCGCGTCCTTCAGCGCCGCGATGAACGACTGATGCCACTGGTGGCTGCTCGCCGCAAACGCGTCATGCCTCGTCTTGAGTTCGTCGTGGGTCTCCTTCATATCGGCATGCATCTGGTTGAGGTGGGCCTGCGTGTCCTGCATATCCTGATGCAGAGCGTCGTGACGCTCCTGACCGCGCTTGACCGCGCCGTCAATCGCATTCTTTATATCCTCGCGGTCCTCCTGGTAGTTCTTCCAGGCCTGCTCGCCGTACTGGCGAAGCGCGTCGGCGTCCTCGTGCGCGTTCTGATGCAGCTGCTCGGCGTGCTGCTTGGCGGTTTCCATATCCGACTTGATCTGCTGATTCGTCTTGTTCAAGTGCTGCACGGCCTCGCACGCCTGATCGGTGCACACGGCCATATCCTGGTCGATCTGCCCGCTGATGGCGGTGCTGCCGGCCAATCCGTCCGTAGACGGTGCGACTTCACTGGCCGAAGCCGCGGAAGGCAGGACGGCCATGCCGATGGTTAATATTCCCGCCGCTGCAGCTGCTGCAATACGATTCCTCATGGTGATTCCTCTCCTGCGCACGTTTGCATTCGATCTGTGATTGTGCGCTCGCGTTCGTTCCGTATGCCATAGTAGGAGGGGAATGTGCCTAAATAAACCGGTGGGAAAATGACATTTGTCTAGTTTCTGTGATGCTGCAGCAGTCTTCATAGTTTAAGCGGGAAACCAGAATCCAAACCAGAAGCCGGAACAGCCTGCTCAAAACATGACCAAGCAGGCCCAGCAACGGCTCAGACCGCCCGTACTTATCCCGCCCGTATTGGTTTATCTAGCGGCGGCCCCCAACAAAGATCACTCAACAATAGTGATGAATGGGCTAGCCGGCAGATTAAAGTCGTTGTACAGGATGCTCGCGCACTTCGGATTGCCGCTGAACAGGTAACGCACCTGGGTTATACCGCTGAGATTGTCAAGTGGCGTTCCATTGGCCGCGCTGAGCACCACCTGGTTGCCTCTGATGATGGCGTTGGCCGGTACCCATTGCCCGGAAGAGTTGGCAACCTCGAATCCCTGCAATGCCGCAGTCGTTGGGATTACGATATTGCTGATACCGTCAAGAGGGGTCGCTTTCGAATTTTTCGTATAATCGGGTGCGCTCGCGCTTGCGCTCTTCGTATAGTTCGGCTGCATCGCTTTCAGTCCGCTTGCGGTGCCGATTTGGAAAGACAGGGCGATTTTGCCGTCCACAGTATGCCGTGCACGTTCAATAAGCGGTCCGTTAGGTACGCTGACAGCGTTTTTCGTACCGTTTTCCATGGCGAGGTACTGCGCGGCCATACGCGCGCCCAGAATATCCTTGCCGAGTGGATGAATCAGCGCGGATGTGCCTTTATCGGTGTCAAGGGAAACCGTCATCGCCACATTGGAACGGTCTTGCAGATTCGCGTTGTCAAGCGTGGTCCGCTGCGCTTCACGTACGTTCTGTGTGTACTGATAGTTCGTCCATCGCGCGAGTTGCACGTATAGGAACGGCAGATTCTTGCGTCCGAATACGGTACGGTACTGGTTGATCAGCGCGGTCATCTGCGACTCATACTCCGTGGCGGTCGCAAAATTCATCGCATCGTCGCATCCTTGGTACCAGAGCACACCTGCCACATGAAAATCTTTCAACGGTGCAATATGGTTCGCGTAGATATCTCCGCCGCGCACATGTCTGCGTATAGGCGTGCCGCCCCACGCGGTCTGGATGATGCCGACCGGCACGTTAGGATGCTTCGCGCGCAGCTGAAGTGCGAACTGCTGTGTCAAGTAGCTCAAATGCAGTGAGTTCGTGGAATCCGCATTCAGCCACGCGCCAGCGTTCAGGTTGACGTTGGCCAGCGGAAAATCCGTGTTCTTCACATCATGATCTGCGATAACGAATTTCACGTTCTTGTCGACGAGTGGTTTTGGAAGATCGGTCTCTTTGATGATTCCGTTGCCAAAATTGGCGCTGTTCTCCGGGTAATACTGCGTATAGTTGAGTTCCATGTTCGATTGGCCGGCCGCCACGAACACGTCGCCCACATACACTTTCGCCAGTTCCGTTACGACTTTGCCGTCGTACTTCACCTGTAACGAATACGACTCGAGGCTTGCTTTCTGTGCGTTCAGCGTGCAAGTAAACGAACCATTTTTTGCGATTTTCGCAGTGGCGCTCGCAGTCATCTTGCCTTGGGCAAGTGTTGCGGATAGTTTCGATGCGTCAATCTGTTTGCTGGCATGCGCGAATTTGACGGTTCCTTTGACCACTAACGGCTGATTGCGCTGGAAGACCATATTTTCCATGTAGTAGGAAGGCAAAGTCACGGAAACCTGCGAATTTGAGGACTGTGCGGTTTCTTCGTTTTGGTGCAATGCTGAACCGTTGCCCCATTTGGGGCCGCACCCGACGATGATGGCAACGACTATTCCTACGGTTACGATAACGGCAAGTGCCGTTCTTGCCAATCGTTTCGTATTCAATTCTGATTTGCCTCGTTCTTTGTCAACGCCCGCTCGAAGGTTCTGGCCTGTTTGTCATATGCGGCTCGTTCGGTGTTGGCTTTGCTGGTGGTCCCGGACGGGTCGGCTTTGCAGTCAAGCGCCTTCGGCGATTTGACTTCTTCCTGATACAAGGTGCTGAGCTTTTCCAGATCATATGAGGAATCCATGCTGGAAAATGCGTCGACAATCTTTCCCTTGAGCTGGAAATCCTTGGAATATGAAGCGTTCATGGTGGCAACCGCGTCTCTGCAGTCGTTAATGGCATTCAGTTCGCGCATTTTCTGCGATGTTCTCACGCCCATGACGCCGAAGACCACAATGCATACCGCAACGACGATAACGGCTACGATGATGGAACGGCGAATCAAGTTCTTGACATGGTTATGTACCCAAGTGTCGCCATCTTGCACGCCTTGCGATATGGCGATTTGGAATGAATCTTTGGTGTTTGTTTGATAGGAAACCCCTGATGCGTCTGTTTCAGGCTTTCCGTTACGATTGGTGATGTTAACGGAATTGTCGGGTTTGCTGGTTTCGACGGTCGCGGTACTGCTGAACGTTCGGGGCTTACGGACGCTATTTGTTTGACCGTCAGCTTTGTCCGGCTGCTTTTCGTGCCGTGCCATGCTTTCCTCCAGGAGTCCGTGATACCGTTTTGATGTTGTCTATTGGAGGTGGTCCGACAAGGTCCTCTGTTCCCAAATGACAATACATAAGGTATGTTACCCGTTCCACTTCCGAATGCCAGCACTTCATGTTGTGGCATATTCGGTAAATGTGAAGTTTGGTTTGGAATCCATCTGCTTTATTTTGAGTGGGGACATCTCAGAATACACTTAAGTTTTGCGTGTGCAATTGCGTCAACGAGTGAAAATGCGTTTTGTGAGAGAGGCTGACGATGATATCGCCGAAAAGCTTGATGAAGATTGCGACCACCGCTTCCGTGGTTGCAATGACGGTTTCCGTTGCCGTGGTGCCGGCTTACGCCATGCAGGATATTGCGATTGAGGATACGCCAAGTTCTTTTGCCGCAACTGTGGATGATGCGCAGAATTCGTCAAACAGCATGCCGGACAATCCGAACGCGACGCTGCCGGAAACGGTAAGCGAAAACATTTCGGACGATTCCACTATGGTTTCACAGAATCTTGCCGTCACTCCTGAAGGTGACGTGCAAGATATTGAAACCGGCGAAGTGGTAACTGATCCGCAGTTGATTGGCACTCAAGATCAGCAGCCTGACCCATTGGCTAAGACGGATGGAAAGTCATTCATTCCAGTAAGTGTTTCGGATGTGAAAGACGCCGTGAAACAGCCTGTGAAACAGTCCTCTTCGAAGGTGAAGTCGACGGTACAGCTTGCCAGGTTCGACGGCAACCAGTATGGCGCGCATTGGGGAACTTATAACAATACGAAAGCATTCTTTGATTACAAAAACAATTTGTTCGTTCAGCAGGCCAAGGGCGTAGTCGACGTTTCTTCATGGCAGAACGACATTGATTGGGCCAAAGCGAAAGCTGATGGTGCGGAAGGCGCGATTATCCGTTTGGGTTATGGCTGGGGTAATAGTGCTGATAAGAAAGCACAGCGCAATATTAATGAATGCAAACGTTTAGGCATTCCATTCGGTATCTACTGGTATTCGTATGCATATGATGCGAATTGCGCTCGTGCGGAAGGCAATGATGTGGTTGCCAAGCTCCGTCAGATGGGAGTGGATCCAAACGATCTGAGATACCCAGTGTTTTACGATCTTGAACAATGGTCTTGGGCAGGGCACACTCCGCCGACTGATCCGAATGTGTATAACGGCATTGCCGATGCATGGTACAACGCATTGCAGTCGGGTGGATATCAAAATCTCGGCGTGTATTCGTACACCAATTATCTGAATGGTCCGTTGAATAGCGCAAGCATCCATGCGAAGACCCGTTGGGTGGCGCAATATGGTGCTCAAATGGGATTTACCGCATTCAGTACCAACGATCGTGGTTGGCAGTACACCAGCTCCGGTCAGATCAATGGCATCAGCGGTTCCGTGGATATGAATGCTTTCGGTAATAAAGAATTTAAATCCAGCGTTGATTTGACTTGGGTAATTCGAGCTGAAGATATAGCGGTTGGCGCTGCAGTGGAAGCGAATACTCAGGCTTTGGAATACAAGTGGATGTCCTACGATGTAAATGCGGGTGTGTGGAAAACAATTGCGGATTGGTCATCTTCGAATTGGGCTGGATGGGCAGATAATGAGGGTACTTATTGGCTTCATTGTGAAGTAAGAGACGCTAATTCAAAGCAGAAGATTGATGAACAAACGATTGCTTTTGCGTATGCTCCAGGATCCGGCAGAATTAACGGCACATATGCGGGATACGAAAAGAATGGCATTTTGCTTGGTGTCAACTCAGATAATCCAAGGGGAAATTATCAAATTAAAATATATGATACACAAAAGAAGACGTGGGTTGCGGGCTGGAAAGGACAATGGGCTCGTTGGTATCCAAAAAAAGGGATATATTGGACGCATTTTGAATTGTATACCTCCAATGGTCTCTTGACTGAGACACGAACGTATGCATTTGGAGTGTAGGACGTCCTAGATGAATGGGGATGGGTTTTAAGAGAGAAGAAATGAGTAAACGAGGTAAATCAAGAGAATCTGGAATTGAGTTATTGAGAATCGTTGCAGTGGTTCTTATTGTCTCGCATCATTTGCTTTGTCATTCTACGTTTGATTTATTTAATGAGCCCTTTTGCGTAAAAAGACTATTTTTCCAGATGCTGTATCTTGCTCCGGGAAAAATCGGTATCGCTCTTTTTTTGTTTATTTCAGTTTGGTTTCTTGCGGATAAAGGAGTGACTTTACAAGGTGCTATCCGTAAAATTTGGCTTCTTTGGAGAGAACTATTCTTCTGGAATATCGTAGGTATGTGCTGTCAATTGGCCCTTCCTTCCTCTGAGCCTAGAACTGTGAATGACTGGTGGTTCAGTTGGTTGAATATGTTCTTTCCACTAACTCGAAATGAATGGTGGTATGTAAGTAGTTATGCTATTTTTTTGGTTTTGCTTCCATTTGTTCTTCCATGCCTTAGATATTTAGGAAAAGAGAATCATAAAAAATGCTGTGTGGTGTTATTTGTCTTATGGGGAGCGCTGGCTCTAATTCCAGGTTCTAACTTAGATAATGGCCTTAGCGTAGTGGGATTTGAATACGTCTTTGTGCTTATTTCATATTACAAATGGTATATGAAAGAAATTAAGGCTAATTATGCTGCAATTTTGGTTGTTTTAGGAACATTGGTTATTTTGATATGGAATATAGCTCTTCCAATGTTAATCCCCGATAATTCAAGTCTCCTTATGGATTTTCTTTGGCCAGTTGAAAAAGAATGGTCTATTCCGATTTTGATGATTAGTTTTGGTCTGTTTGAATTACTTCGGAGAGCGACATTCCATAGTAGCGTAATCAATATGATTGCTACTTCTTCTTTTGGTGTATATCTTGCTACTGAGCAGCCTTTTATTCGTGAACAACTGTGGTCTAAATGGATTGTATTATCTGATTTTTATGATTCAAAATATGCAATAGCACAAGCTATTCTTTGTATTATTATTGTATGTGTGGTTGCAAGCGCCCTTGATTTATTAAGGGGGCTGCTTTTTGATATGACGATTAATCGGCATCGTGGTGCTTGGTTCGATAAACTCTGGAGCATGGTTGCCAGTGAGAACAAGAGACAAAAGTAAAGGTAAAAAAGCCGATATCTCTGTAATTTTTTAAAATATGAGTGGGGTCCAATTTTCCAATTGGACCCCACTCATACATGCATTTTATTATTTCAATGGATCATCATCAGGTTGCGAAATAATCTTATGATCCGCAACATCTTTGAGGTGTTTGCCATACGGAGATTTACCATATTTAATGGCTGCATCCATAAGTTGATCTGTTGTAATCCATCCGTTTTCGAATGCAATTTCTTCGGCGACGGCAATCGGCAAACCTTGTGCGCGCTGCACTGTACGCACGAATTCTCCAGCTTCATATAAAGAATCCATAGTACCTGTATCAAGCCAAGCATAACCACGACCCAATGTCTGAACACGCAGACTGCCGTCTTCGAGATACATTTTATTTAGGTCTGTAATCTCCAATTCGCCACGCGCACTTGGTTTGACTTGTTTAGCAAACTCGGTGACACGAGCGTCGTAAAAATAAAGACCAGTGACAGCATAGTTGGAAGCTGGATGCTTCGGTTTTTCTACGATTGAGACGGCCCTGTGATTGTCATCAAATTCAACGACACCATAACGTTCCGGATCGTCAACGTAATAACCGAATACAGTGGCTCCGTGTTCAACTGATGCTGCACGGCGTAAGGTCTTGCCTAATCCATTGCCATAGAAGATATTATCCCCAAGAACGAGCGCACACGGTTCGTTATTGATAAACTCTTCACCGATAATAAAGGCTTGAGCAAGACCATCAGGTGACGGCTGTACCTTATAGCTGAAATTCACGCCATATTGGCTGCCGTCACCAAGAAGACGTTCAAAGTTGGGCAAATCCTGTGGCGTACTAATGATGAGGATATCTCGGATACCGGCCATCATCAGCACGCTCAACGGATAATAAATCATCGGTTTATCATAGACCGGCAACAGCTGCTTAGAAGTAACCGTAGTCAGAGGATACAGACGTGTACCAGATCCTCCTGCTAAAATGATGCCTTTCATTTGTTGAGTTCCTTTGCAAGATAGTCATGAAGAGATGTCTCCCAGTCGGCGGGCTGATAACCGGCATCTTCGATTTTGCTCAAATCAAGCGAACAATTATGCGGACGCAAAGCTGCGTTATTCTCCTTGGCATATTCTTCGACGGAATTTGCAATAATCTTTGAATTGTCGGCATTTGCTGCAGCAAAAATAATTTGAGCAAGATCAAACCAGCTCACGACACGTCCCGAGCCTGTCATGTTATAGGTGCCGTAAGGGGCGTTGCTATTCAGAAGATGGAAAATTGCTCCAGCCATGTCATCCGTAAAAGTCAGTCGACCGAACTGATCGTTCGGAGCTTCTGCCGTAGCTCCAGATTGAGCAAGATCCAGCATTCGGGTTACGAAATTACGACCTTCTCCAATAATCCAGCTAGAACGAATCAGATAATGCTGGGGAACGTTCTCTACTAATGCATCGCCAGCGGCTTTAGTTTGGCCATAAACGCTTAGTGGCGCGAAATTCTCATCTTCCTTGTGGAATTGGAGAGTGCCATCAAATACATAGTCACTGGAAATATGCACCAAAGTGATTCTGTGTTCTGTGGCAATCTTCGCAAGGTTCCTAACACCGCGAACGTTTATAGTCCAAGCAGCTTTGCGACCTTCAGGCGTTTCTGCCCCATCGACGGAAGTATAGGCTGCCGCATTGATAATGGTGCCATATAAATCCCAATCGATATTCTCATAAGAGGCGGTGTCCGAGATATCAAAGGTATCGGCATCGTGATATTCGAAATTCTCCAATGAATGGCTTTCAGCGTATTCACGAATTGCACGTCCCAATTTGCCTTTGCTGCCAAGCACCAAAGTCTTTTTTGGGGCCATCGGCTTCGCATCCTTCAGCATGGGATGGTGCAGGTCCGCCTCGGATCGTTCGGAGTCCTCCAGCGGGATCGGCCAGTCGATATGCAGGTCCGGGTCGGCGAGGTTCACGAACGTGTACGTCTTCTTCTGCTCCAGGCTCCAGTGCGCGTTCACGAGGTACGTGTACACGGTACCGTCCTCCAACGCTTGGAAGCTGTTGCCCACGCCACGCGGCACGTAAATCGCCTTCGACGGATCCAAAACCGTCGTGTACACCTGGCCGAAGCTCTCGCCCGGACGCAGGTCCACCCACGCGCCGAACACGCTGCCGGCCGCGATGCTGATGTATTTGTCCCACGGCTCCGCGTGGATGCCACGCGTCACGCCCTTCTTCGCGTTGTAGCTGATGTTGTTCTGCACCGGCCCGAAATCGGGCAGGCCCAGTTTTGTCTGCTTCGCGCGCTGCCAGTTCTCCTTGAACCAGCCGCGGTTGTCGCCATGCACCGGCAGGTCGAACACGACCAGTCCGGGAATGTTCGTCTCCACGGCCCTCAGGTCCTTTTCGAAATCCATGAAATCCATCCCCTCACTGGCCCTGCTGCTTGTAACGTGCCTCGGTCGCGGCCTTGGCCGGTTCCCACCACGCGCGGTTCTGCGTGTACCATTCGATCGTCTGCGCGAGACCCGATTCGAAGTCGGTGTGCCTCGGCGTCCAGCCCAATTCGGTGCGCAGTTTGGTCGAGTCGATCGCGTAGCGGCGGTCGTGGCCCGGACGGTCCTTGACCCAGTCGAACGCGTCCTCCGGCTGTCCCATCATCTTCAGGATCATGCGCAATACGGTGATGTTGTTCTTCTCGCCGTTGGCGCCGATCAGGTACGTCTCGCCGATGCGGCCCTTGGTGAGGATCGTCCACACGCCCGAGCTGTGGTCCTCGGTGTGGATCCAGTCGCGCACGTTCTCGCCCTTGCCGTACAGCTTCGGACGTTGCCCGTCCAGGATGTTCGTGATCTGGCGCGGGATGAACTTCTCCACATGCTGGAAGGGACCGTAGTTGTTCGAGCAGTTCGAGATCGTGGCGCGGATGCCGTACGTGCGCGTCCACGCGCGCACCAGCATGTCCGACGCCGCCTTCGTGGACGAATACGGGCTGGACGGATGGTATGGGGTATGCTCCGTGAACTTCGCCGGATCGTCCAGGGCGAGGTCGCCGTACACCTCGTCCGTGCTCACGTGGTGGTAGCGGATGCCGTACTTGCGGACTGCCTCGAGCAGGCGGAACGTGCCCTCCACGTTGGTCTTCAGGAACGGTTCCGGATTTGCGATGGAATTGTCGTTGTGCGACTCGGCCGCGTAATGCACGATCGCGTCATGCCCCGGCACGATTTTGTCGAGCAGGTCCGCGTCGCAGATGTCGCCCACCACGAGCTCCACACGGTCCTCGGGCAGGCCCGCGATGTTCTCCGGATTGCCCGCGTACGTGAGCTTGTCCAAAACGGTGACATGCACGTCCGGATGGTTGTTCACTACGTAATGCACGAAATTCGATCCGATGAAACCGCAGCCACCGGTCACAATAATGTTCTTGGGAGTAAACGTCTCTTCAGCCATATATGCAATATTAGCCGCTTGCGCGTACGAGTTTTTCTAAAAAACGTGAAAATTGGGCTAGACATTCAATCGCTTGTTTCCTGCGGGGAGCCTGCTGGTAGACTTTGTAAATATGGCTAAGAAAATTTTGGTAACTGGTGCTGGCGGATATATTGGACGTCATGTCGTGAGCGCATTGCTTGATGCTGGACAGGACGTCATTGCTTCGGATTTACGGCTTGATGGTGTCGATGAACGCGCCACAAAAGTACAAGCAAATATTTTTGAGCCAAATGATAATTTATTTGAGGAGCTAGGGGCTCCTGATGTATGCCTGCACATGGCTTGGCGTGATGGCTTTAAGCATAATTCGGATAACCATATGGGTGATTTGTCCAATCATTATCGCTTCCTGAAGCACATGCTTGACTCTGGGCTCAAGCAAATCGCTGTTATGGGAACCATGCATGAAGTTGGTTATTGGGAAGGCGCGATTGATGAAAACACTCCGTGCCATCCTGCTTCTATGTATGGAATCGCTAAGAATGCGTTGCGTGAGGCGACTTTAATGCTTGCCAAGGAATATGATGCAACTGCGCAATGGATTCGTGCTTATTACATTGTTGGCGACGATGCTCACGGTAACTCTATTTTCTCAAAGCTGCTACAGGCAGCGAATGATGGCAAAGCGACTTTCCCATTCACTACAGGTAAAAATAAGTATGATTTCATCGATGTAGATGAGCTTGCGCGTCAGATTAGTGCAGTTGTTTCGCAGGATGCGGTTGATGGCGTCATTAATTGCTGCACTGGTGAACCGATGACATTGGCTGAACGCGTCGAGCGCTATATCAAGGAGAATGATCTCAATATTAAGCTCGACTATGGCGCGTTCCCTGATCGTCCATACGATTCGCCGGGCGTGTGGGGCGATGCTTCTAAAATTAATAAAATAATGAAAAACTGAAGGTGAATGGAACAGGGCAATTCCCAAAATGCTTATTCAAAATGAAGAACCTTCGATTGCAGTGTTGATTCCGTGCTACAACGAAGAAGTTACTATCGGAAAAGTCGTTCGTGATTTTCGGAAAGCACTGCCGAAAGCCGATATTTACGTATATGACAATAACTCGACGGATAGGACCGCTGAGATAGCATGTCAAGCTGGCGCACAAGTTCGTAGAGAACCTAGGCAAGGCAAAGGCAATGTCATCCGTGCAATGTTTGAGGACATTGATGCAGATGTATATGTCATGACAGACGGGGATGATACATATCCGGCAGAAGCTGCTTCACACATGGTGGAGAAGGTCCTTGAAGGCTACGATATGGTTATTGGGGATCGATTAAGCTCAACATATTTTCAAGAAAATAAAAGGCCATTCCATAATTTTGGAAATCGAACAGTACGCGGAGTGATTAATTCACTGTTTTCCGCTAACGTTACTGACGTTATGACTGGCTATAGGGCTTTTTCATACTCTTTTGTAAAGACCTATCCTGTTTTATCTAAGGGCTTTGAGGTCGAAACCGAGATGACGATTCATAGCCTTGATAATAATATTCGGTTATATGAATTACCTGTGCAATACCGGGATCGTCCAGATGGGTCAGTTAGTAAGCTGAATACGTTTGGTGACGGTTTTAAAGTCCTTTCCACTATATTCAGGTTGATTAGGGAATATAAACCGTTGCCTTTTTTTGGTGGATTAGGTTTACTAGTTGGAATAATTGGATTCGTACTTACCGGTTCGGTGGTATTTGATTTCTTCCGTACTGGGCAGGTTCAACGTTTTCCGACTCTAATCGGGGCGGTCATGCTTATTGTCATTGGTCTGCTATGCATTGTGTTGGGTTTCATTCAGGATACGCTTGCTAAAAATAGTCGTAGACGTTTCATTATGGATACGAATTATGTAACGCGAGATTATCGAATGCAAAAAAGGTAGGGGGCTTTTCGTGGGCGCTGTAGAAGTTGGCTTGACGCATTCGGATATTAAAAAAAGATGGTTACGGCTTAGCATGGATATGCTTGTCCTAGCTCTTCCCTCTCTTATTGTTTGGGGTATGACTTATCCAGGATATATTCAAGCTGATCATCAAAATACGATTGCAGATATTGCTTCGGGAAGTCCTTCAGAGTGGCACTCGTTATTATGGGGGTACTTAGCGTTTCCTTTCATATATATGACAAGGTCTTTTGGGGTATATGGTTTAGTCCAAATTGGTATTTTCACTGTTGCAGTGATGTATTCCTTATGCAAGATGAAAGAACTTGGTTTTTATGGAAGAAAAGGCTACCGAATTGCCCTGCTTTGTTTTGCCTTATGCCCGACGTATGTTTTATATAATCTGTTATATAGTTCTGATGTTGTTTTTGCGATTCTCTTATTACCTTTGACGGTGCAGATTGTTGAGGTTATGACGACCGTCGGTAAATCGTTTGAGCGTTTTTCTTTCTGTCTTGGCTTTGGACTGTTATTATATTGCGAATATGAGTTGCGTAAGAATGCAGTATTAATTGCAATCGTAGTTATTACGGTTCTTTTTTGTATTTATAAAAAACAGCGTAAGCGTATTGGTGCTATTGCAGCATGTCTTCTTGTCCTGACTGGGATGTCCTCTTTTCTTTTTTCGCATGTTCTTAAGGCAGAGCCTTCGCCATCTCAAGAGCTGATGTCTGTGCCGGTTCAACAGGTTGCTCGCGTATATCATGATGGAGGTAAAATTTCCAAAGAGGCTGATAAATATTTTCAGTCTATTCATGATAAAGAGGTATGGGTGGAGTCGTATCTGCCATTTGATGCAGATCCTGTGAAATTCAATTATGCTCCAGGGAAAAAACAGGTTGAATTATCTTCAGATTTTATTAAATTTTGGGCTGAAACAGGAATTAATAATTTTGGAGAATATGTATCGGCCTATTTGGATCTTATGAAGCCGTATTGGCAGATAACTAGTACGCCTTCCACCCAATTTATTGATACTGACTTCATGGATCACGATATTTATACGCGTTCTACATGCCAAAAGATGGGGAATAAATGTAGTGACGAGTACCTTAATCAATTTAAGGGGCATTATACGTATATGCGTTCGGTGCCTTCGAAACTTTATAACAAAATTGAAAGTATGGGAATCCCTGTAATCTCAGATTCATTTAATCTGATCTTCTTTGACAGAGCTTTACCATTATGGCTATTTGTTGTAGGATGCATAATCGCATATCGTATGAGATGTTTGCGTAAATTTGTAATCATGTCTTTGCCGTTGCTTTGTATCTTGATTTCCTTGCTTGCTTTTTCACCAGTTGCTGCTTTTCGGTATTCCTTACAGATGTACTATGTACTCCCTTTGCTAGCAATATGGATATATCGTCAATATAAGATTGGCTTACATGAATATTTGCTCGTTTCGAGGCCAGCGTTATTACCAAAGGAGGCCAATCGCACTTCTTGACGATTATTACGTATCAAGCCAAGGCGATACTTCGCTTTGATAATCAACCTCAGCTTGATATGGAAACGAAATCGGATGACAAGGCGGTCGGTACCATGCTCCCAACCCATCTGGCCGTCGAGGAATGATGTGCTGCCATTTAGGCGGTGGCGCCATCCTTAGCCGCACCGTGCACAACACGATATGGATTGACGCCGGCGAATTCAACATGAGGCAGCGGCATGGACAATCCATGCTCGAATCCTGACCAGGGGGGGGCAGTGGCCTTGAAAGTTACAAATGTTCAGTTTACATGAGAAAGATGCTTAAAATAAGTGCCCGAGGAGGGGATACCTCTGGGCACTTATATAACTTTTAAAACATTGATTGTATGTAGCTGATGGTCTTTTTTTCGAGTCTGTATAAAGCAATTGACAATGTCATGATTATCATAAAATCTACAAAAAATAGTAGATAACCGTCAAAGCGTGACAAGGCAGTACAGTTAATAATTGTGAATACCTGTGAAATCAAAACATGGTGGACTAAGAAAATAGGATACGAATATTTTGATACAGAATTTACTGGTATCCGAATAGGTTGTACATCAAGCCATTTTGCAGTATAGACTATAACTGCAAATGCACAAATTCCTACAATGGTCACGGCAAAGGATCCGCTAAACAGTGGATGAATTTCTTGTACAACAAGGAATAATAAAGCTGCTGCGGCTGCATAGGTTGGTATTTTTCTGATGTACTGAATGAAATACATGCCAAACAGTAATTCAGGCAACCTCATTGTAAGCAATAAATCGGATGGTAGTCCAAGGGGCATTGGATGAAAATAAAGCGTCAAGGCATACAATGCAATAGCGACAGATCCAGTGATGAGGGGATGTTTTTTTACTCCGTACCTCAATAATGGAAATACCACATAGAAAATGAGGATGAATCCCAAGAACCATTCGCCAAGTGTATAGAACGTTGGAAGTGAAGTATTGGCCACCAACCCGTCAATGCCGAGCACGGAGAAAATTAACGTCCATTTTGGAGCGTTCGCGAATACATGTCCACCGTTACGCAAAAAAAGATAGGCATTAGCGATAATGAAAGCAATCCAAAACATTGGATAGATTCCAATAAAACGCTTGTAGTAAAAATGCCTGTAGTTTAATTTTTCGGACTCGCCGTATGTATACATCAAGGCGGCGCCGGAAATAATCAGGAACAGGGAAACGCCTAAGCCACCGATATAGATACCAAATGGTTCGTAAGCGAATACAGGGTGCCCGATCATGTATGGGTTATTGAAATGCGTGATAACGATGAGAATCGCGGCAATTGCACGGACTAGATCTAGATAAAAAAGTCGTGGACGTTTACCTTTTTGCTTCGTCGTATCGGGCATAGTAGGTTTAGTAAAAGGAACGTTGTCTGTCATGCACGATCCTTCTTCAAATGGGCGTTACTGTTCCCATACCTCTCTTTATACGTCTTCGGATGACGGATATGACGGTACAGCTTCATAACCCTAGCGCCTAAATGATATGCAAACGGAGTGCCCACCAGTGTTCGCTTGAACCACAGCAAAATAGCGGCTCGCAATGTGAATCCACGCGCAACATTCAGACAGGTTCCCCGCAGTGTAGTGTCGAGATAAGGTGCCGTACTACCCGCAAGTGTCTGTACATCAAATGACAGGTTGGTAAGCTCAATGCGAGCGAAATGATCGGAATATACGAAACCTGTGTAATATCCATTGGCTTGAGGCAGGTATCCGTAAGCTCGTTCGATGAAATGCAACATGGATCCATCGATTTTGTTTGGTTCAGGCGGGAAATCCTCGTATTTCCAATCAATATCGAACAGTTGGTGCAATGCTTTTGGACGGAACCAGAACATAGTGCCCAAAGGTGCGATTGGTTCCTTGTATGGATTCAAAGGTACTTTAACGCCTAAAGTCTCTTCAAGCATTTTTTTGGTGCCTTCGAAATTCGGACCCCATAGGCTTGCGAAATTACCGAAATAGTCGGCGTGATTCGGCGATGTTGGTGCAAGTAAACCGGCATGCGGATCCTGCTCGAAGTGATTGATAATATTGCTCACCAATGCCTTGCTGCCTAAGATATTCTCGAAACATTTGTAGGCAAAGCCATCTCCAATGCTGTATGGAGAAAGCTGTGTCACTTTCTTATCGTGAGCGAAGCACACATAGTCATATTTCAGGCAATCTTTACCGGCGCCGATTAGCAATGCGCTTACATCTCGTCCACGGTTCTGGATGACACGAACATCGACGTTATAAGGCAGTCCTTTACAACGTTCCCGTACCAGCTTTGCGTTTTCTTCGGACCCGACGGTGAAGATGAAGTCACAGCCTTCCGGCATGGATTTTGCATATTCCAGCGTTTTATCGAGCAAATCCATGTAGTACAAATGCATAATCAGCGCTATACGCTTACCTTCAGGAATCGGCGTAGTGATATTTGACGGCATCACGAAATCGAGATGCAGGTTTTTGACGAGATCCGCGAGATTCATCGTGCGTAATGCGTTTTGCCAGATTAGATTGACATCGTAATCGGTGTGGTCTCGCAGATATTCGAATAAATCCAAAGCTGCGTTGCCGGCTGATTGGTTTAACGTATCCATGTAATCATGGAAGAACGATCGCCTCTTGAAGATGGGACAGCGCTTTTCCTTGATAAGAGTTTTGGCCGCAAAAGTAATCGGACCATAAGTGAATCCTTCTAAATCATCGGTATTGACATAAACGTCCCACTTGAATCCCAAATCAGCGAAGCGCTTAGTGAATAACGATTCATGCATTCCAACGGAATCATAATAGCTGTTAATCTGCGGCATATTGTTCCAGTAATCCTGGAACTCTTTACTCTGCACAAGGCTTCTTCGATAAGCGTGGAAATGAGATTGAATGTGCTCGGGAAGATATCCGAACGGGCTACGCCCGAATGGATCTTGTGGAACTTTATGGAATTTAGTGATGCCCCAGAAATCAAGATCGCGCTTATTCATTGTTTCGAACATCTCGGCGAACGGATAGACGGGTCCCATAATCGTTGCATTAAAAAGAACGATCTCGTCGAATTGCTCAAGTTTTTCCCATCCATAGGAATCAAGGGCGGTTTTATATGCCCAAACATCGAAACCTGTATTGGGACGAATGATGAGGTTGTCGGTATACCTGGACAAAATTGATTGCCCTGCCTCGTTGAGTTTTCCGTTGCAGACGATGGTCATTTCGGAGAAATGAGGTTTGAATCCAGCTAGCAGGGTAGGGACATAGTCATCCACAACTCCATCGGAATCATAGAAGAAGAAGATGCCGAGTCGGTTGATTGAAGATTGGGTGAGTAACATTCCAATAATCCTTATTTTCTATAAGACTCTCAAACATAGAAAGTATAGCGCTGATAGGTGATGTATGAGAATATTCTGGAGATGACTTCATACCCTCGATAGGATTTGGGGCTCCTGCTAATATATTCTTTTTATGGAGAATGTCTTAGAACGCTTTAGAAAACGATACCGTTATTCCATGGTTGTCTTTAAAGAGCTTGTGAAGACCGATTTTCAGCTTCGTTACCAAGGATCGGTTCTAGGAATGGCGTGGTCCGTTCTTAAACCGTTGATGTTGTTCGCGGTTATGTATGTAGTTTTTGTGAGGTTCCTGAAATTTACAGATGGAACACCTACATTCCCGATTTCATTGTTGTGCGGTACGTGTTTGTGGTCTTTTTTCACTGAAGCTACCAGCATGGGAATGCGTGGCATAGTAGATCGTGGCGATTTGCTTCGTAAAGTGCATTTTCCAAATTACATTATTGTTGCCTCTACTGCTATGGGCGCGTTGATTTCTTTGGGTATCAACCTTGTTGTGGTTATTTGCTTTGGTTTTTTTGCACATGCGCATTATACGTGGAGGGTTCTGTTGCTTCCTCTTAACATTATGCAATTTTATTTGTTGACGCTTGGAGTGACATTATTACTGGGAAGCTTGTATGTGTATTTTCGAGATGTAGCGCATATCTGGGATGTGATTACGCAGGCTTTATTCTATGCGACACCTATTATCTATCCGATTACTATGATTGCGCAAAGGGCTCCTGATTTTGCTTGGGCTTCGAAGTTTCTGTTACTTGTACCTAGTACTCAAGTAATTATGGATATCCGGCATAATCTTTTGTCTCCAGAATATATTCCAACAGTCTGGACGTATGTTGGCAATCCCTTGCTGTGTGCGTTGCCATATGTACTTTCAATTGTGATTTTTGTATTAGGAATTCAGGTGTTTCGTAGGTACAGCGCTAAATTTGCGGAGGTGCTGTAAACGGTGAGGGAAAATAAAAAGATGCAAGACTCCCCAGTAGTATTAAAAGTCAGTCATGTAGCTAAGTCATTTCGCTTGCCGACGGAGCAAGCGACTGGTTTGAAAATGGCTTTTCTGAATTGGACCAAGGGGATCAAAGGATATACAGAGCAGAAAGTTCTTCGTGATATTGATTTCGAGGTCCATCGCGGTGATTTCTTCGGTGTGGTAGGACGTAACGGTTCCGGTAAATCCACATTACTAAAGATTATTTCACAGATTTACGTTCCAGACCAAGGTAGTGTAGATGTCTATGGAAAGCTAGTTCCTTTCATTGAATTGGGTGTTGGTTTTAACCCGGAACTGACTGGTCGAGAGAATGTCTATCTTAATGGTGCTCTCCTGGGGTTCAGTCATTCGGAGATAGACGCCATGTATGACGATATTGTCGAATTTGCTGAGCTTGAAGAGTTCATGGATCAGAAACTGAAGAACTATTCTTCAGGTATGCAGGTTCGACTTGCTTTTTCCGTTGCAATCAAAGCGCAAGGTGACATTCTTGTTCTAGATGAAGTACTTGCAGTTGGAGACGAGGCGTTTCAACGTAAATGTGATGCATTTTTCAAGAAGGTCCAGGCAGACCCGAATAAAACTGTTATTCTCGTGACTCATAGCATGGATGCAGTAAAAAAGTATTGTAATAAAGCCATTCTCATCCGTGACGGAGAAATTGTCGTTAGTGGTGACAAAAACCAAGTTGCGGATCAATATACATTGGACAATCTCAAAGGCAATGAACCTTTGCCAGAGAAAAAGAAGCAAAATGGTGAATATGCGATAGGATTAAACGCCACTGTTCCAGAATTGAAAATAGTCCCGAAGTCTGATTTATCAACTGATGGAAAACATCCGTTCCAATTTGATGTGGTATACGAGTATAAGGATTCTGGGACGCATTATGTTGCTGTGAACTTGTTGGATCTGAAACGCGGAGGCATCGTCTATGATTCCGGTTCACGCACTCTTGTGCAGACAAGTAGTGGAAAACATCGATTTGCACTGGAGATGCCGATTGACATGCTTAATAGTGGGGTATACCGCCTGTATGCCAGTGTGCGTGTTGATGATGGCGACTCGGCAGACTCAGAAACCAAAATGGTTGCTTTTACGAATGAGGCTAATGGGTGCGTGTTTTCTATTAACAACCCAGATCATGAAGATTATGCACTGCTGAATGAGAAAGCGATGATAATAAGGAAGCGTAAATAAAGACAATACATATTTGTCTTTTAATTAATTGTATGTATGTTTGTGTTAATGATGGTCCAGTGACGTTACCCCTGGGCCATCATTAACACAAACAATTATTGATTATTCTGCTTGTTAATGAGGTGGTTGAAAATTCTCCGTCTACGTGTTTCATTTGGAAGCAAGGCATTGGTTATGCGGTAAGGTAATGTCGTCTGCTTATATTCTTCTATGATGGCTTGCTTGTTTTCGTCTATGATGGCTTGCTTATATGCCTCTTCTCGTGCAGAATTTTCTTGGTTTTTCTCAGCGATTCGACGATCGAGTTCGGAGAGCGCTTCATAAATATGTGCTGCTTGCTTCTGTAACTCTTTATTAGAGATAAAAACATCCTTGAAAGAAACGGAATCCATCATATGGGAGAAAGCGATTTTCCAGTAAATGACGGGATCGTTGTCTGCGGGATAGCTGTTCATGTTGCAAAACCACCAGACGCGTGATTCAAGGCAATTGCAAAGAATTTGACAGGCTGTTTCTTTATTCCAGGTTTGGGCGATGCTTTGTAATGCGGATTCGCATTCTTCAGGTGCCAGTCTTTCTTGGAAATCATCTTGAATAATTGAGACGGCACGTGTGCTCAGCCAATTGGTCGCCGTTTGAATTGCTGGAACATGCTGTGTGTTGCTAAATCGTTGAGCGGCGAGAACGACATCATGTACAGAACGTTGATCTTGCATGAATTTATCGATGGAATATCGTGCCCTTCCAGAGATGCCCCTTCCGATGTGATATTGAAGTCCACGTAGCTCGGTTATTGGATATAGCGTTCTTGCACGTGAACATAAAACGAGATATTCGTAAGCATCTTCAAGTTTGTTAAGACGTTCTGCTGGCATTTCCTTAAAACTGGACTTAACAATATCGGAGCGATACATGGTTGTATGAATGTTCCATGAAACCCATTGCTTGAAATCGAAGGAGAAAGATGCTTTTAAGATATCGTCTCCATGGAGCTCTCCGTCAGCACTGTTAAACATTGCTTCATAGTCGAATGCCCATTTCTTGTCTTGGTCGGTTCCTGGAATAACTGACAGACCATACCTGATCATATCTGCATCATGTTTTTTGGATACGAAATCAAGTAGCTCCAACAGATGAGGTTCAATTGCATCATCTGCATCAAGGAACAGCGTGTATGTACCAGTGGATGAGTCAACTGCTGTTTTCCTCGCGACATGGCGTCCTGAGTTATGCGTGAGTCGGATTAGACGGATTCGGGCGTCTTTGCTTTGCAGATTTTGAACTATCTCAGCAGTTTGATCAGTACTTCCGTCATCTACGACTATAACTTCGAAATCAGTGAAGGTTTGAGATATGACGCTTTCAAGGCAGTCTGAAATATAGTCTGCTACATTATATGCAGGTACCAGAATCGAAAAATGCGGCACTATTGTTGCCACCTTTCAAGGTGTGCATGTTTTTGCATGCTTTTTTGTATAGCCCTTATCGCCTTTTAAAGGTCTTTATTCCAGCAAAGTGATACGGATGAGCATTTGCTTTCCGTATGCACATGACTTTACTTCATGTCATGAATTTTGCGATCATATATTTTGTTTTCATAATGTCGAATTATAAACAAAATATAGCAATGGAGCCTTTGCAGTGGAGTCAGCTTAAGAATAAGCTGACTCGATAATGTCAAGTCATCCTGCAGATTTTGCCAATCTGCATCGGTAACTTCATTACTGGAGTTACGTAGCACTTTTTCTTCGTCTTTGACACTCGCCACTAGACCGAAATAGTTACGGCAAGGGACAATGCCCTGATCAAGAGTGGCTTGGAAATTTTTTGCGGCGGCGGTTACATTATCATGCCAGAAATTTGGTGTGCGTTTAGAGTGAGTTACGGAATCTGGTTCTTGCAGCCAGTAGTAGAGCACGGAATCTATGTCGGTCACCAGCTTCATTCTGGAGTAAAGAGGGGCCGCCATGCGAATATCTTGGGCATAATGTCCCAGATCGAAACGGAGCCCGTCCCACAATTCGCGTTTGTACAGACGACACCAGTTTGCCTCGTTGAAATAGAGAGCTTCAGAGTTCTTGCCAAGCAGATTTCCCAAAATACGTAGACTCTTGCAGAACACGGTTTGATATGCGTGCAGAGGATTTTTAAAGGAAGTTGTTTTGTCCGGCGCAGCAGATCCTTGGGCGGCGCGTGCTTTGATTTCTGCTAGTTGGGAGACGCCGAATTGCTGCCATCTTCCCTTGCTCATATCAGCTCCGGTATTTAGAATTGCGTGCAGCAACAATTCAATATTTCGGCTGTCCAGGATGTCATCGTTGTCGGCGAATGCAATATATTCACCGTGAGCTGCATCCAATCCGGTGTTTTGGGCTTTGGCGATGCCCCCGTTCTTCTGGTGAATAACAATAACGCGAGAATCTTTCTCCGCATAGTCGTCGCAAATACGTGGAGAGGTGTCTTTTGATCCATCATCCACGAGAATTATTTCAAGATTGGTATAAGACTGATTCAAAATCGATTCCACACAATATGGCAGGTATCGTTCCGAATTGTATACGGGGACGATTATTGAAACCAAAGGTCTTGAAGTAGCCATGTCCTGTCCTTGTTTCCTTGATGTAATGTGGCATCGAAAGATTGTACGTCTCTTGACAATAGAGTTTACTTTATTTTGGTGAAGTTCGTATCGGCTAGGTACCCTTTGCCTGCGGTCATATCATATTGAACGAGCCTGTAATCGAGCAACAATTGTTTTGCCTCTTTCGATAAGGCTTTCTTGGAGATTTGATTACCTACTTGGTCGAGATTTGTTTCATCTCCAGAGCTGACTCCGCCTGTGGCGAATGCTACTCGGCTCGAAGCCGGAAGATTGTTGTGCAACATGGTTAGCAAAGCGAGATAGGGGGATACTTTAGCGTTCATATGAGAAGCGGCAAGCGCCATAAAGTAATTTGGGGATATATAAGCAGCATCTGTATCTGCGAGTTTTGTTCCGTTTGATGGAGAAGCGCTGTTAGACCATATGAAATAATCGGTTTCATGCAGGACGGATGAATTCTTAGGGTCTTGTTCGGCTGTTGAGTAAATGCTAGGAAGATGATCTCCGTAGAAAATAACAGTGACTGGTTTGTCGATCAAGTTTAGCTGGTTTAGAAAAGATGCTGTAGCCTGATCGGTGAGGCTGAGCCCTTTGACATATGTCTCGAGATTTTGGTGCTCTTCTGTTGAAATATCGACTGATGAATCCGCCTCGGTAAATTCATTATCTGGGTACCAACCGGTGTAGGGCATATGGTTTTGCATAGTTGATAATTGCAGGAATTGTGGATGCGTCTCGTTATTCACAAGGTCCAACACGTTTTGATAAGCCGCTTCATCGGTAACGTACGGATTGTAATCAGAGGTTTGCTTGTGCGTGATTTTTGGCTTGCTATCAAGTGTGCGTAGGTGAGCAAATCCGAATTTACGATAGTCGGTATCCCGCAAGTACATGTTTTGGTAATACGGATGCACTGCGTCCGAACCGGACGTGCCATAGCGGGTGTTCCAGATTTGGTTGAAAGCATAAGGGGCTTTTTGATTCGGCACAAGCTGTTGGAATGGAATTATGAGAGAATCGTCAAAATTAGTGAGGTTCAGGCCGGTAAGTGCCTGATATTCCATATTAGCGGTTCCTCCGCCGTATCCGGAAGAAAGCATGAGTCCAGAAGTGGTATTTTCTTCAATCTGGTGAATGTTTGGAATGGGATCTGTTGAGAAGCTAATGTTCGGTACTCGTGTTGGGTTGGAGAACGTTTCGGACAGAATCATAATAACGGTGCTGTCCGTGATGTTGTATTTCCGGTTAGCATTGATGGAATGGGCCATCGAATCATATTTTTGGGCTATTTTATCCATCGTTTTGCGATTATAGTTTTCCGGTTTATCCATTACTTTTGTTTTGGTGAGACTTAGAAAAGTGGTGGCAGGACCATTGGTTTTGGCATCGAGAGTTGCGTCAAATAACGAAGGCGTGTATCCGAGATTGCCGGCAAAAGAGTAAGCCCAAGAACCTGGGACGCTGAGATTAAATGAATAAGAACAAACGATACCGATACAGGTTATAGCTGCGAAAATGCGTGTCAACGAGCCAATGAGGATTCCTGGATTTGAGAATGGATGTCTCCATGAACAAGGAATGAATTGTCTTCTACCGTCAATGATAAAGAAAAGTGCGCAGAGGCAAGCGAGCCATATAACAACACTGATTGAGGAATTTACGAATTGTTGATTTTCTTTTGGAATGAAGGAAAGGAGTTTATCTGAGTTTCCGCCTGCGACAAAAGTCAGATCGGCAGGAATGATTGGCTCGTTTCGTAATTGCATTTTTATATGGTTGGCTACACCGTAGGCGGTGAATAAGACTCCGAAAAGAGCAGTGGCAATCCAGAAACGATTCGTGATGAAGATGAAAGCAAGATAGATGATGGTGAGAGCAAATAGGTTGAATAAGAAGTTATATCTATTCTCAAGCCACATTTGACAGATGAATTGGGTTGTTTTCCCGGATACACTTTGAAGAATCTTCGCGGTTTCGGAAATTTTACTTCCTTTACTATATTTCGGTTCGGAGTACATGCCCCATTGCAGGAAAATGACTTCGGCTGAAGTGAGCAGGAAGAACACTGCGGTATAGAACGCATAAGAGAACTTCATGCGTTTCTTCCACAAGGCATGCGCACCCCGGAAGAACTTGATGATAAGCTGGACGGCTTTGAAACTCGTGAAGGTGCGCCATGCGTTACGCACCGTGGTCGCAGCGGTACGTGTGACGCGTGCGGTGGCGTGAGCCGCACTGGCAATAGTCTGGCCAATTCGTTTCAAGCTATGCCCGGCAGTCGTCAGGGCCGTCCGAACCGTTTGAAGAGTGCGCGGCATTGCCTGTAATGCGTGATTGCCATTAACTTGCGCCTCTGCAGCAAAAGAGGAAATATACTGCTCGTCCGTAATCGCAAGAATATCCGTATCACATGGTGCGACGGACGCTTCCGTTTCCGGTATGTAGATGCTTCGGTGCGCGGGTTCCGCATGAAGAGGGGCTTTATGCGTGTACAGTTCCGCGCGGTGGCGCACATCGAAACAAGAGGGGGTGTCTATCATGCTCTCGTCAGCCAGTGTCCGGTAAGTTCCGCCTATAAACGATTGTTTGGAATGCCTGACGTATGAAGGCTCGAAGGCATGAACGGCAGACTGGATATAAGGCATCGTCGCTTCCTTCACGGCAAATAACCCCTTGTGTAAACGGGGGTTTATGAGCATGTAAAACCGAGCTATATATTAGCCAGTGTGTCTGGACGAGTAGGTGTCTTGATGGTAGCTGGTGGGTATCTGAATGATGAATGAAACCAAGGCATGTTCTTAAGCGCAGTCAAATAGTTATGCGATAGTGGCGGTATGAAGGGAAAGAAGCTTTTTCGATGCATGCCAGTGTTGGTGGCGTTGTGTGTGCTGCTTGAGGGCATGTTTTTCATGGCTGTTACCAAGCCTGGCCATGTGCCGGATATTTGGACGCATGTTTATCGAATTGACTCCATACTTAACGGGGATGTAATCGCACGGCCAGTCACTTCGAGAAGTATGCTGCATAATACTGAGACAGGGGTAGTCGGTGGCGCGGTCGATCGCAGTTGGATGCAGTATTCCTTAGATCAGTATGACGGATATGATCCAGGAATTGTGATTGCGGAATCCGTTGCTGACAATGGATCATCGACAACGGTTGACCTGCCTTTTAACAACACGGCAACAAATTCTCCGGTCGTATATGCTCCACAATTACTGGGCTTCAGAATCGGACGAGTTTTTAATTTCAGTTCTGGAATGACATACCGCTTGGCAGAAGCGTGCATGTTGATCATTTATGTGTTGTTCATGTATGGTGCAGTACGCGCATTGCCGCGATGGCGTATCCCAGTTGGAATACTTTTATGCTTTCCTTTGATGGTGTTTCGTTACTCATTCGCTATTTCTGCGGATTCGCTGACACAAGCTGTGATGATTCTGTTCTCCTGTTTGCTGTTCCGGGGAATTATTGGTAAACGATCACAACGTGGAGCAGTGGCGCTTGCGGTAACGAGCGTGCTATTGGCAATGTGCAAGTTTGTGTACATGCCATTGGTTTTGCTGGTTATTCCGTTGATGTTTGATCGAGTTTCCGGTCGCTGGCGTGTGAATCGTGGTCGGGCTGTGCCATTGTTGATAGGCGTGGTTGCGTCTGGTATATGGACCATATTCTGGTTGGGCGTCAATGCTTGGTATACGAATTGTCCGATGCTGGTTTCGTACAAACAAATGAGCGAGCGCAAGCATGCATTGTTGACGGATCCCGTTGCCATGTTGGATGCTG
Source organism: Bifidobacterium adolescentis ATCC 15703 (assembly GCF_000010425.1). Classification (NCBI taxonomy): domain Bacteria; kingdom Bacillati; phylum Actinomycetota; class Actinomycetes; order Bifidobacteriales; family Bifidobacteriaceae; genus Bifidobacterium; species Bifidobacterium adolescentis. The sequence continues at coordinate 1,878,303 of NC_008618.1, read as the reverse complement.
TGAAGAACATTGCATGGGCGATAATGCATGCTCAATCGAATATGAATAACAGGACGGACAGCATCATGATTGCCGCGTGTTGGTTGGCAATTGTGGTTTCCGTAGTCGTGTTGGCTGTGACCAGTGTGGTGAATGCTTGTGTCAAAAGCCGCCGAAAGAATCCGGTTAGGACTGCCAATGGTTCTATAAATGCATGCGGTGTGCTTTCCTTACCATACGCATGGTTGATCGCGGTGGTCTGTATCGGAGATATCCTACTGATTTACCTTGCCTTGTGACTGCAATACGATGCGGATGGGCTAATCGGAGTCGACGGTATGCAATTCAGGTATTTCCTTCCTTATGCGCCTTTGTTTGCATTCGTAATGTTGGAATCGGGAAGGCGGTTGCTGAAACAGTGAGCGAACAGGGATTCAAACCGAAACATATTCTGGTAACAGGCGGATGCGGGTTCATCGGCGCCAATTTCGTGCGGTACGTGGCGCGCAATCATCCGGACGTGCACGTCACCGTACTGGACAAGCTGACGTATGCGGGCAATCCGGCGAACATCGACGGGCTGCCGCAATCGCAGGTCGAACTTGTCATCGGCGATATCTGCGATGCGTCGCTGCTGGAACGCATTGTGCCCGGCTGCGACGCCATCGTGCATTTCGCGGCGGAATCACATAACGACAATTCCATCTTCGACCCGGAACCGTTCATCCGCACGAACGTAGAGGGCACGATGCGGCTGTTGGAGGCCGCGTGTAAATACGACGTGCGATTCCACCACATCAGCACCGACGAAGTGTACGGAGACCTGGCGTTGGACGATCCGGCGCGATTCGGCGAAAACTCGCCGTACCGCCCGTCAAGCCCGTACAGCGCGTCGAAAGCCGCGTCCGACCATCTGGTGCGCGCGTGGACGCGCACATACGGCCTGCGCGCCACCATTTCCAACTGTTCCAACAATTACGGGCCATACCAGCATGTGGAAAAATTCATTCCACGACAGATCACATCCATTCTGGAAGGCGCGCGGCCGAAACTGTATGGCACAGGCGAGAACGTGCGCGACTGGATCCATACGGAAGACCACTCTTCTGCGGTGTGGGAGATTCTTACACGCGGGCGGATTGGTGAAACATACCTGATCGGCGCAGATGGCGAAATGAGCAATATTGCCGTAATGCGTATGATTCTGCGACTTATGGGGTGTGTCGAAGATGCGTTCGACTGGGTGCGTGACCGTCCCGGGCATGATCGACGCTATGCGATTGACTCCAGCAAGCTGCGTACCGAACTCGGCTGGAAGCCTGTGCGCACCGATTTCGAAGCCGGTTTGCAGGCGACCATCGCTTGGTATATAGACAACCGCGCTTGGTGGGAACCCGCCAAAGCCGCCACCGAAGCCCGCTACCGCGCACAAGGCCAGTAAAGCGCGTCAGACGGGAGCGTTTGCGACGGTGCGTCATGGCGGATGCGGCGCAGCCTGGCAATTGGGTCCGGTAAGTGGCGATTGGGAAATAACGTGCTGCAAGTAGTTGGCTTCGTCAGGAAATGGCTGCGAGAGCCGGATGTACGTTCTGGCCTAATGACCCAGCTGTGAATCCAAGTCTCCCGAATCTGCCGTATATAAGCCAGATACGGTGCGAAAGTATATTTAATGGGACGTGAACGGCCAACATCACCATGATTGATGGCGGCCGTTTGCATATCCACACATGGCTTTGATGTCTCAGCTGTCCAGAGCGAAGGTGATGGAATCCCGTCCTAGAACCGCCGCGTACAGCACGCCGCCGAGCACGGCGGGAACGAGCGTGCTCGTCTGGTTCACTACGTTCACCACGGCCATCGCGCGACGCATCACATCCTCTCCATGGGAGCGGAACATCTGCGGCAGCGCCGCCTCCTCGGGCCTTTGTCATGACATTGTTCTGCAAGGACTGGCTGCTGCAGCAGCATAATGTGTGTTTTATTATTCGGCCTTGGCGGCTTGCTGGTCAATCCAATTGTTGACGTCGGTGGCCGCCTCGCCAAGGGTTGCTTTGGCGGCTTTGTAGTATTTGGAATCTACAGGTTGACGATTTCCGCTCCGAATGGCCAGAGCGCAAGCTTGGCCATCTTGAACGATTGCAATCCGAACGGAATACCGATGATGGAGATGCAGTTGAGTACGCCGGCTCCCAGATAGCCGAACGCCATCCACCAGCCGACCAGCACCACCCACAGGATGTTGGCCAAGGCAGAGCCGACTCCGCCGCCGTATTGCACGGTTTTGCCAAACGGCGTCAGGGTGAGTCCCGCCCTCTTGAACGCTTGAAGGCCGAACGGGATGCCGATGATGGAGATGCACAGAATCAGTCCCACCAATGCCCATCCGATTGCGATGGCCAACCCACCAAGAATGATCCACAGGATATTGCCGAGAACTCGCATGATTTGCCCCTTTCCGATTCCGGTCGATGCCTCGCATGTCCGGCTTCACTATTTTGCCAGACATCATGGCGGAAACACGAGACGCAACCCTTGGCTCGCCCCTGATTCATCCTCGGACCGCTACCCAGGCGGATCGTATGCGGTAAGCCCAATCCTTTTGTAAAGATTTTGTGTATTGTCGGGCATGCGTGGGTTTCACCGTCGATCTGAATGATGATAGGCTTCTCGATGTCTGCCGTACGAAGACCCGTCAAGGAGATGCCATGAACCTGTATCGCTACGCGATGTTCATCGCACGCACCTGCCGTGGGTCGTTCGTCGGCAATGTTCTGTTTGCCAATCCACAAATGTCCCTTTTTTCGATGCTGGTGTAGCGGGGACACGCCTTATGCCGGGATGCACCGATGGCCCATCCGCGGTCGACGTCGCATGAATCGCTCACCATAGCCATCAACTTACGCAAAGCCGCGAATCGTTTGCCGTATATGAATGCGGAACGGATGGCGGCTTTTCCTTTACCCCGGACTCATCGGTGTCCCCGCGTCTTGACACAAGTATGGGGCCGGATCGCCCACACATGCCGTTACCAACAGAAGGAAATGCTGTGACCTCACAGAAAACCGCGGAATTCGGGTCCGCCGCCAGTTCCGTAAAGCCTATTGATTCGCACGCCCGATTCATCGTCGTGGGCGTGATCGTCGTCGGCTCGTTCATCGCGCTGCTCAACCAGACCGTCATGTCACCGGCCTTGCCGGCACTGATGCGTGATTTCAATATCACCACCGGCACCGTGCAGTGGGTGACCAGCGTCTACATGCTGGTATCGGGCATCATGGTGCCGATTTCAGGCTATCTGATTGATAAATTCTCCACCCGAAAGCTCTTCGCCGGAGCCCTTGCCACTTTCATGGTCGGCACACTGCTGTGTGCCGTCGCGCCGAATTTCGTGCTGTTGCTCGTCGGACGCATACTGCAATCCGCCGGCTCCGGCGTGCTGTTGCCATTGGTCGCCGTAGTGCCGATGCTCGTCTATCCGCCGGATAAGCGCGGCACCGCCATGGGCATGGCCGGTATCGTCATGGCCGCCGGCCCGGCTATCGGCCCGGTTGTCGGTGGTCTGGTGATTGACGGTTTCGGATGGCGCCCGATGTTCATTGGCATCGCAATTGTGGCACTGGTCATCCTTGTCGGAGGCACGATGATGCTCAAGAACGTCGGCGAGTTGAAGAACCCAAAGCTCAACATCCTGTCCGTGATCCTTTCGACCATCGCGTTCGGTGGCCTGCTCTATGGCTTCTCGTCCGCTTCCACGATGGGATGGGCCAGTCCGGTCGTCATTATTTCAATCGTCGTTGGTCTTGTGGCCTTCGTCGCATTCGTATACAAGCAAGTCAAGCTCGATGAGCCATTGTTGCGCGTTGACACCCTTGCCACCCGCAACTTCCGCAACTCCGCGATTCTGGTCACTCTGATCAACGCCGCAGTCGCCGCAACCAACGTGACGTTGCCTATCTTCATCCAGAATGTGCTCGGCCAATCCGCCACCGTCACCGGCATGGTCATGCTGCCCGCCGCGGCGGTCGGCATCATCCTGAGTCCGGTCGCCGGTGCCGCATTCGACAAATTCGGCCCGCGCGGCGTGGGCATCGGCGGCCTTGCGCTCATGACCATCTCTCTTGGTCTTCTCGGCACCATCAACACCAGGACATCAGTGCTGTTTGTCGCCGTGTTCTGCGCATTGCAGGCATCCGGTCAGGCTATCGCCAACATGCCGATCAACACTTGGGGCGTCAACGCTTTGCCGAACGACATGATCGCCCATGGCAACGCCATCGCCAACACCGGCCGCCAGATCGCGGCAGCCATTGCGACCTCGCTTCTGGTCACCGCAGAAACATCCGTGACCGCCTCGCACATGTCCCAGGGTGTGAAGTCCGCCACGGCCAGCGGCATCGCGTTCTCCTACCTGCTGTGCGCCGCCATCTCGCTGGTCGCCCTGATCATCTGCATCTTCACCGTCACCAGCCGTGCCAAGGAGAAGGCCGCACGCAACGCCAAGGCCTACGAGGCGCAAGCCTCCGCCGAAGTCGCGGTCGAAACCACTGAAGGTCAGCCCGCCGAGCATCACTACGCCGGCGCATACGTGGCCCCCGCTGCCTCCCTGTTCAAGCAGGCCCAGGAACAGTCCATCGGCGGGATTATGGACGATCAGCCCTACAGCTGCCTGGACAGCGATGACATCACGCATGTGGTGCGCGAGTTCATCCGCCTCAACGTCTCCAGCCTTCCCGTGGTGAACGGCGATGGCAGGCTCGTCGGCTTCGTCAGTGACGGCGATGTCATGAAATCGATTGCCACCTATGAATCCCGTACGGTTTCCACCGGCACCGGTTCGACGATGGTGGTGTTCGACGACGAAACCGTGGCCTCCAAGGTGCAGGCGCTCTCCGGCAAGAAGGTGATGGACATCGCCACGCATAAGGTCGTTGCCGCCACGCCCGACCAGCATGTTGGAGAGGTGGCCCGAATCCTCGCCAAGAAGCAGTTCAAGAAACTGCCGGTGGTGGATGGTGATGGCAGGCTCGTCGGTGTGATCCGCCGTAAGTCCGTGATGGAACATGCCTTCGACGCGTTGTTCCCAAAGGATGATCGGTGATTCGGCGTCATCATCGCTGAATAGAATGAATGGAATATGAGGCTTCCCTTCTCACGGGGAAGCCTCATTGCTTTGTCCGCGGAGTCTTACGGCACCTGCGCAAGGGCAACGTCACGCTTTCATGATGCACTATTGAATAGTGTGTTCCTATCGTTGCATGGTGACGCTAACGCATGGCGTCATGATACTGAAGCCTGCCATCTAACGGCGGGTACGGCTCGTTGCTGGAGTCGTGCACGCATACGCGCGTCGGCGTGCGTATGCCGTGATGTGACCTTTGTAGTGGAATTGAAGAGTTGAGGGGCTTCTGCTGTTTTCGTGGGTTAGGTTCTTGGTCGTGGTAGGTCATAGGGCAGATCTTCAACAAAGACATAGCCGCACGCAAAGTGGTGCGTCACCGCGATACCTTCCAGCGTGTGCAGGACTATCTCATCAACAACTATGCAGCTCCCACGAATCTGTCGGGGATCGTCGACTATATGAAACATGGCGAAGGCGTGACGGTCAAACGTGAGACTCTTGCGAACTATGTCCGGCTGTTGGAGAGTGCGAAGGTCCTCTACAAATGCCCGCGATTCGATTTGCGTTCGCGCAGGTCGTTGAGAGGAGGGGAGAAGTATTATCTTGCGGATCCTGGCATACGATTCGCGCGTAACGCTGGTACGCGAATGAGTTACGGACCAGCCTTGGAAAATGCGCTGTACGTGCATTTGAGGTCGAAGGCTACGAGGTGAGCGTGGGCATTATTGGTAAGCTGGAGTGCGACTTCATTGTGCGTAAGCAGGAACGGTACGCCTATGTGCAGGTGTCGATGAGTGTGCAGGATCCTAATGTTGAGGAGCGTGAATTCCGTCCGTTCACGAAGCTGGCTGACGGGTATCCGAAATACCGGTTCAGTTTGGACCAGCTGCCAATGCAACGTGACGGCGTAAGGCATCTCAACCTGATGGAGTTTCTACGCACGGACGGAGATCTCGACCTCTCATAGCGTTTGGTGGGTGCGATGGCGACCACTGCGACCACTGCGACGATGGCGATGGTTTTGCGCTGTCTCGCATTGTTTTTCTGCGTGGTTGGCCGCATTGCTGGTTCCTTTCTTCTTGTGCGTCTCTCATTTTGGACAAACGTTGCGAGTATGCAAAAACACTTCCGAGAAACGATTTACCGGTGGAAATAGTGCGGATTATTTTGCTGTGAAAGGAATTTGTTTGTTATTGCGATGCTGGGCGCGTCAGGATTCCATGGTATTTATGCTGGAGGGATAAACGTTTTAAGGGGGTTTGGATGGCGTATCGTGCGACGCTGAAGGATGTGGCTGCTGTCGCAGGGGTGTCTGTGACGACGGTTTCGCTGGTGCTGAATAATCGTCCTGCTCGCGTGTCTGAGGGGAAGCGCAAGGTCATTGCCGATGCGGCGAAGAAACTGAATTACGTGCCGAATCAGAGTGCGCGAAGCTTGGTGACCAAGCAATCCCAGTTGGTGGCGTTGATTGTGCCTGATATTGAGAACTTGTTTTTCGCGGCGCTTGCTAAGTGCGTGGAGGATGAATGCGCGGCGCAGGGGTATTCGCTGATTGTGGCCAATTCGGATGATTCGCGTGAGTCGGAACAGGCTTTGCTGCGCAGGCTGACGTCACGTGGGGTGGATGGCGTGCTGCTGATTCCCGCGCGCGAATCCTGCGCGGCCGGTGCCGGCGCCGCGTTGCGTGAGGACGTGGAGCGTGTCACCTGCCCGGTGGTGCTCATCGACCGACTGATGCAATGCGGTTGGTGTGACGCGGTCGGCTTCGACAACTATCTCGGCGGTCGGCTTGCGGCGCAATACCTGCTGGAAGGCGGGCACAAGCGCATCGGCATTGTGACGGGCGATGTGGCCGAATCGAGCGCGGCCGACCGTCGCCGTGGTTTCGTGGATGCGATCGAGCAGGCGGGGGAGCGGTTCGATCCCGCGTTGTGCGTGTCCGGCGACTACCGTTTCGATGGCGGCTATCATGCTGCCGACCAGATCATCGACGGCGGTGCGACCGCCGTGTTCTGCTGCAACGACGTGATGGCGCTCGGCTTCCGTCAGCGTATGGCGGAACGCGGGCTGCACGTCACCGAAGACATGCAGGTGATCGGCTACGACAACATTCTCAGACGATTCGGATTGGGTTTGCGCATGACCACCGTCGAACAGAGCGTGGTCGATTTGGCCGCCGCCGGCTGGGGCATGCTGGGCAGTCGAATCGACGCCGTGGTACGTGGCGATGGCGATTCCGGTGCGGGCCGTCCGTGGCTCGCCTCGCCGCAGGTGAAGGTGTTGACGCCGAAACTGGTGCAGGCCGCTTGCGCATAACGCGCATAGCGCGTGCGATGCGTGTATTGCGTATTACGCGTGTAACGTGGGGCGCATATCGGAGAAAGGGCGGTTTTCCGCCGCGACACGCACGTCGAAAGGATGATTTGGAAATCTTGATAAAACGTTTTATCATAATGTTATGAGGTGATACAGAGACCGTACTCAACACCGTACAACAATCGCATAAAACATCGCATAAAAAAAAGAACACAACAAAGGCGGCAGCCGCGCGGACGCGAACGGCCGTCACAGCCAATCAACGAGGAAGGCGCAATCATGAAGAAGCTCATTCTTGATCTCGATACCGGCGTCGACGACGCGCTCGCCATCTCCTACGCGCTGGGCAGCCCGGAAGTCGAACTCATCGGCATCACCGGCACCTACGGCAACGTGCTCGTGGAACAGGGCGTACGCAACGCGCTCGCCGTCACCGACCTGCTCGGCCACCCGGAAGTCAAGGTCTACCAAGGCCTGCCGCACTCCAGCACCACCGACCGCTTCGAAGTGCTGCCCGTCTCCGCGTTCATCCACGGCGACAACGGCATCGGCGACGTGGACATCCCCGACTCCAACCGTTCCGTCGAAACCGAATCGGCCGTCGACTTCATCATCGACGCCGTCAAGACCTACGGCAAGGACCTCATCTACGTGCCGACCGGCCCGATGACCAACATCGAAGCCGCCCTGAAGAAGGCTCCGGAAATCAAGGACGAGATCGGCCGCGTGGTGCTCATGGGCGGCGCGCTGACCGTGCCGGGCAACTGCAACGCCTGCATGGAAGCCAACATCTCGCAGGATCCGGAAGCCGCCGACTACCTGTTCCGCTCCGGCACCCCGACCACCATGATCGGCCTCGACGTGACCCTGCAGACCCTGCTCACTTATAAGGAAACCCAACAGTGGCGCGACCTTGGCACCAAGGCCGGCAAGTTCCTCGCGGACATGACCGACTTCTACATCAAGGCCTACGAGACCACCTCGCCGCACCTCGGCGGCTGCGGCCTGCACGATCCGCTCGCCGTCGGCGTCGCCGTCGACCCGACGCTCGTCACCACGCTCGACATCAACATGAAGGTCGACGTGGACGGCCCGACCCGCGGACGCACCATCGGCGACGAAACCCGCCTCAACGACCCGGTCAAGACCATGAAGGTCGCCGTCGGCGTGGACGTGCCGAGGTTCCTCAACGAATTCATGACCCGCATCTCCGGCCTCGCCGCCAAAGCGCAGTGAGAGCACAATAACCGCGCAGTGAAAGTGCGGCGACCGTCGGCAATCGCAATAATCGCAAGAAAGGAAAGCGATCATGAGCGCAGCAGAAATCCTCTCCGCACTGGACCGCATCCACGGCACCGTTTCCGTGATCGGTTCCATGAACGCGGACTACACCGTCACCGCACAGCGACTGCCCGGGCCGGGCGAGACCATCACCGGCGGCCCGCTACAGCTGCTGCCCGGCGGCAAATCCGGCAACCAGGCCGCGGCGGCCGCACGCATCGGCGCCACCGTGCAGATGTTCGGCGCGGTCGGCTCCGACAACAACGCCGACTTCCTGCTCGGAGCGCTCGGCGAAGCGGGCGTCAACACCACGCACGTGCGCCGCGTGCTCGGCCCGTCCGGCACCACCGTCATCACCGTGGACGCGCACGGCGAGAACACCATCGTGTACTCGCCCGGCTCCAACGCGCAGGTGACCGTCGACTACGTCGAATCCGTGCGTGACGCGCTGACCCACTCCACAGTGCTCGGCCTGTGCCTGGAAAGCCCCATCGAAACCGTCACCGCGGCCGCACGCATGTGCCACGAAGCGGGCGTGAAGGTGCTGCTCAACGACTCGCCGTTCACCCCGTCCCTGCCGGCGGAACTGATCGAAGCATCCGACATCCTGCTCGTCAACGAGCATGAAATGGCGCAACTGCTCGGCATCGACGAGCCGGAGAACGACGATTGGGATTCGTTCGACTGGTGGCACGCGCTCGACGAACTGCGCGGATTCGGCTTCGAACAGGCGATCGTGACGCTTGGCGGCGACGGTTCCGTGGTACTCGACGGCACCGCGGACGATCCGGAACACCGTGTCCAGCGCATCGCCCCGGTACGCGTCAAGGCCGTCGACACCACCGGCTGCGGCGATTCCTTCATGGGCACCGTGCTGGCCGGTCTGTCGTCCGGACTGGCGCTGTCCGAATCCGCCGAACTCGCCTCGTACGTTTCGGCGTACGCGGCCACCGGCTACGGCGCGCAGGCGTCCTACGGCAACGCGGCGCAGATCCGCGAAGCGTTCGCGTCCGCCGAATAGTCCGGTAATCCGGTTTTCCCCCCAAACCATCGACGTTGAGATGTGCCTTCTGTGTCGATGGCTTGGGGATTTTTTGATGTTGCCGACGGCAGTTTGGAGCGGTATGGTGAAACGCTTCCGCAACGGCCGCGTGCCGTGGGCACCCGCATTGTTATATTGGAGTTTGGCTTATTTTCACATATCGAACAATTGGGAAGGCAAGCATGTCGGCGATTCTCGAAGGCACTCCGGATAAGAAACTGGCTCTGGTGACGGGTCGCGCGTACCCCGAGCAGGCTCAGGAAACCGCAAAATACCTGGGAACCGACGTACTTGAGACCACCGCATACGATTTCGCCAACGGCGAGATGTACGTGCGCTACACCGAGCCCGTCCGTGGCGCCGACGCCTTCGTGATGCAAGCCCACACCGAGCCGATCAACAAGTGGATCATGGAGCAGCTCATCATGGTGGACGCCATGAAGCGCGCCTCCGCACGTTCCATCACCGTGGTCGCGCCGTTCCTCGGCTACTCCCGCCAGGACAAGAAGCATCAGGGCCGCGAGCCCATCACCGCACGCCTCATGTTCGACCTGTTCCGTTCCGCCGGCGCCGACCGCATCATGACGGTCGACCTGCACGCAGCCCAGGAGCAGGGCTTCTTCGACGGCCCGGTCGACCATCTGACCGCCATGCCGATCCTGCTTGACTACGTGCGCAACAGCATGCCGCTGGAGAACACCACCATCGTGTCCCCGGACGCCGGCCGCATCAAGGTTTCCGAACAGTGGGCCGCCAAGCTCGGCGGACTGCCGCTCGCCTTCATCCACAAGACCCGTGACACCACGCGCCCGAACCATGCCGAGGCACACGGCATCATCGGTGACGTGAAGGGACGCGACTGCGTGGTCGTCGACGACATGATCGACACCGCCGGCACCATCTGCGAGGCCGTGCGCACGCTGAACAACGCCGGCGCGAAGTCCGTGACGCTCGTCGCCACCCACGGCCTGCTGTCCGGCCCGGCCGTGGAACGCCTGAAGAACTGCGGCGCACGCGAAATCGTCCTCACCGACACCGTTCCGGTGCCCGAAGAGAAGCGCCTGCCGAACATGACCGTCCTGTCCGTGGCCCCGCTGCTGGCCGCCGGCATCCGCTCCGTGTTCGAATCCGGCTCCGTTTCTACGCTGCTCAACGGCCTGCCCGAAGACATGCGTCCGCGCAACATCTACGCCTGATATTTCGTGCGATTGCCATACGGCTATCGTGATATTTCAGGATTTATTACGATTTTTTGCGATTAAGCCCCGCTTGCGAGCGGGGCTTTTTGCTTGCCTCCGCACGTGATTTCGCGCCCGGCAGACGCCGTTTCGATACGTCGCGGCGTCGGGGTAGCCTGTACAAGTTGCCATCAATCGTATCCATATGTTCATTGCGACTTATCGATGCCTGAAGGCAGCACGCATACACACTCCTGCCATGGAAGGTCCATGGCCGATAGTCCGAAGGAGGTGGGTGATGTCTGCGCATAAGTACGAACTGATGTTCATTGCTGATCCTGAGCTGGATGAGCGCGGTCTGAAGAAGCTGACCGAGCAGTATCTGGAAACTGTCACCAAGGAAGGCGGTGCCGTCGAGAACATCGACATCTGGGGCCGTCGCAAGCTTGCCTACGAAATCGCCGGCAAGACCGAAGGTAACTACGTCGTGGTCAACTACTCCGCTGAGCCGGCCACCAGCGACGAACTCGATCGTCTGCTGAACCTGAACGAATCCGTCATCCGTACGAAGATTCTTCGCAAGTAAGTAAACCAAGCTTTCTAAGCTGCAAAGTAAGTAGGTAACGACATGGCAGGTGAAACTGTAATCACCGTGGTGGGTAACCTCACGGCCGATCCGGAAATTCGTACCATTGGCAGCGGCGCCGCCGTTGCCAGCTTTACGATCGCCTCCACTCCGCGCACCTGGAACCGTAACTCGAACCAGTTCGAAGACGGTCAGGCCCTGTTCCTGCGCTGCTCCGCGTGGCGCGACATGGCCGAACATTGCGCGCAGAGTCTGTCCAAGGGCATGCGCGTCATCGCGCAAGGCCGTCTGCAGCAGCGTTCCTACCAGGCGCAGGACGGTTCCCAGCGAACCGTCATCGAGATGCAGGTCGACGAAATCGGCCCGTCCCTGCGCTACGCGACCGCCCAGGTGACCCGTCAAAGCTCGTCCGGCAACGGAGGCTTCAGCGGCAATCGCGGCGGCTACAACAACGCCAACAACAACGGTGGTTTCGGCGGCAACAACGGCGGATATCAGGGTGGCTCCAGCTATGCTGGCGGCGCCGGATATCAGGGTGGAGCCTCCGCTCCGGTCAACGCCGCTCCCGCACAGTCCGCTCCGGCCTCGGACCCGTGGTCAAGCTCGGATAACTCCGGCTCGTCCTTCGGTTCCTTCGGCGCGTCCCAGTCCTTCGGAGGTTCCTCCGAATTCGGCGGCGACAGCGACGAACCGGAATTCTGACGGACCGAACCCCGTCCGCAACATAGGCGAACAGCGAAACAAGCAGCTTAATCGCAGTATTTCCAGATTTTAAGGAGAACATCAAGATGTCACGCAAGAGGCCGCAGCCGCCGGTCAAGCCGTTTAAGAAGAAGCCGAATCCACTGAAGGCCGCCAAGGTCACCGAGATCGATTACAAGGACGTCGCCCTGCTGCGTAAGTTCATCTCCGATCGCGGCAAGATTCGTTCCCGTCGTATCACCGGTGTCACCGTGCAGGAGCAGCGCGAGATCTCCAAGGCTATCAAGAACGCCCGCGAGATGGCCCTGCTGCCGTACGCCACGTCCGGCCGCTGATCTTAGAGAGGTTTGAACAATGGCTGAAACTAAGGTTATTCTCACCAAGTCCGTCAATCACCTGGGTCACCCGGGTGACGTCGTGGCCGTCAAGTCCGGCTACGCCCGCAACTACCTGTTCCCGCAGGGCCTGGCCTTCGCTTGGTCCAAGGGTGCCGCCGCCCAGATCGAGGCCATGAAGCGCGCTCGTCTGGCCAAGGCCGTCGCCACCCGCGAAGAGGCTGTTGCCGCCAAGGAAATCATCGAGGGTTCCACCGTCGAAATTGCTGCCAAGGTCTCCGAGTCCGGCAAGCTGTTCGGCGGCATCTCCGCAGAGAAGATCGCCATCGCGCTCTCCTCCAAGGTTGAGGTCAACCCGAAGAACATCACCGTTGAGCCGATCAAGACCACCGGTGACTTCCCGGCAACCGTCGCCCTGCACCCGGAAATCACCGCCAACTTCTTCGTGAAGGTCGTCGCTGAGTGATTTCGCCCCATTCACCGCTCGACGTCCTTACGGACCGGCGGTGAATGACTTCAGGCTGAAACACGTCTGAGCTTAAGCATCGAAAATCCCCCGTACCGATTGGTGCGGGGGATTTTCCTATATCCGCTCTTTAGCCGGCATCAGTCCTCATCGTCAATCGTGACGCTGAGCTTGCCATCCCTGATGCTGAAGCTGCCGTTGACGGTGAAGTGGGTGCTGTCGTCCTGAGACTCCCACGAATCGTCGAAATTCTTCTCTTCATACGTGCACTTCGCCTTGCCCTGCCGGGTGGAGAACGTGCCGTAATCGAGATCGATGTCGGACAGTTTCGGATAGACGCTGATGGACCATGCGAAGTTGCGGTAGTAGTCCTCGTCGTACAGGTCGAAGCCGAACGGGCAGCCTTCCGGCGCGTAGTCGGTGGACTTCGCGCATTCGTCCAGCTTGGCGTTCACGGCCTTGCTCAAGTCCTCCTTAAGCTTGGCCGTAGGCATGATCTTGAGATCGGCGGCATCGGAGTCCGCGCTCGTGCGCACCATGGTGATGCCGCTGGTGACGTACCCTGACTTGCCGATCGACACCTTGTACGAACCCGGGTAGACGCGCAACGTCCACGTACTGCTGTCCGACTTCTCCGCATTCTTCGCGGTCACGTCAACACCGTTGACGGACAACGATTCCACGGCATTGGGCACCGACACGGTGATGGTCTTGAGCAGTGGGCTCGAGATCTTCCAATTCGGGAACAGCAGGAACTTCGACCCGTCCTTGTTGATGGTGAGCGAATCGTTGACGTTCTTGCCGTTCAGCGAATACGTCACGTTGACCTTGGCCACGCCTTCGACGGTTTTGACACTATCGATATGCGGGTTGGCGATCGTGGCGTTGTCGGCCTTCGCTACGGTGTCGGACAGCAGCTTGAGCTGGTCCTTGTCCACCTGCGGATCGGCGATGTCATTGGCTTTGTCATACTTGCCGTCGGCAATCGCCGTCAGATAGCTTTGCGCCACGGATTTCGCGCTGAAGACGGTCGAGTTGAGCACACCGTAGACAATGCCCAACACAATCAGGGAACCAATTACGATGCCGCTGATAAGGATCGTCTTCTTAGTTTTTGGGTCGAGCGGTTGACCTGCCCCCGGAGCTGCGACCGGCATAGAAGCCGCGCCTGCTGGCGATTGCGGCAGCGGCACCGCACCCGTTGCCGTGTTGCCCGTTGTCGTATTGGGCATGGACGTCGGGGCGACCGGTTGTGGAACGGCCTGTGAAACAGGCGTTGCGGTAGGAGCGGTGGGCGCGGGCATCGGCGCAGCCGGCGTCGCGGGCTGGGGGACCGATGCGGCCGGAGCTGCCGGAGTAGTTGGATTGGCCGGCTGTGCGGCAGCCGAAGCCGTCGGCATGGTCGCTGTTGCGGTCGTGCCGCTCGCCGTGGCAGAGGTCTTCTTCATGCCGTAGGACGGATCGCAGGACTTGACGTAATCGACCACGTTCTGCGGGGTCTGCTGCACGGTGCCACCGACGATGATCCGCCACATGCCCGGCAGGGACGCCACCATCGTCGGACCGAACGTCATCGCGGCCACCTCGATCAGGAACGCCCAGATGCCGGCGACGAGGAAATACCACATCGGGGTCGTCATCGACATGCTGGACGAGGCGTATCCCGCCGCGAAATAAGTGAACAGGAACTCCGCGGCCAGCCAGAACACCATCGCGGCCACCGGAGCCTTCCACGTATGCTGCCAGCCCGCGTAATACGGGTCGTACATATTGCGCGCGGTCTCACGCAGCGCGATATAGAACGTGGCAAGCAGGAACAGCACGAAGCAGATCCACAGAATCCAGCCATACTGGCTGAGGGAGGACACGTTGAACAACGTGATCGTATGGGCGCTGTAGCTGGACGTCGAGAAGGCGATGCCGCCGAACGAGGACAGCGAAATCAGCATAAGCGGCAGAGCCGGGAACAGCAGCGGAACCAGCAGCAGACCGCCTGCGCCGAGATGGTTCGCGGCGGACATGGCGATTGTTGCCACCAGGCCAAGCACCAGGAACAGCACGCCGTAGATCGCAAACGATTCGACCAGCGTGCGCACGAAGCCACGAGCGCGGTGCGCCCAACGCCAAGCGGCGGAGAAGACGTTACCCGAATCGCCCGCATACTGTGCCAACGCGTAGCCGGCCAGCGCACCGGCCGCCGACAGCAGGAACGCCATGCAGAACGTGCGGAAGGACACGCCGGAAAGCGACGCGGAAGCGGAATAGTCGCTGTAGGAACCACCCACCGTCACCGGGAAGATGGCGGCGAAGACCAGCAGCACCAGGCCGGACAGCACGCCGACGATCAGCGAGCTGATGACGCCCGTCCACTTGAAACGAAGCGCGAACCTGCGTGCCAGCATGTATGCGCCGAACGCGGCGCCGATCGCCAATGCCACACCGGGCAGTCCGACCGGCAGCGTCACGCTGACGTGCGAGGCGTCAATGCCGAGATTGCTCAGCGAGAAGCCCTGGGAGCTGGTTTTGAGATTCAGCGAACCGCCAACGCCGAGCGTCATCACGGTGAAGAGAATCTGGAAGAAATTCGGGCCGGAGCCGGACACACCGTTGTTGCCCAGGAAGGAGGCGGTGTCGGAAAAGCCCGGAATGCCGGCAAGCCCGTTGCTGGCCGCGGCATTGCCCATGAAGAAGACGATTGATGCGAGCAGTGCGAACACCACGCTCGCGCCGAGACCGATGCCGAGGCTGGCGCCCATGGTCTTCATGGACTGCGGTGTGGTCAGCGCGGTGATGGTGGGATCGGCCGCCGGACGGGCGATTTGCTGGGTCGGCTGGCTTGGCTGCGGCGCTGCTGCCGGCTGCGGGGCCGGGGATGGCGCGTATTGGAACTGCTGCGTCGGCGCGGCCTGTGGTGCCACCGGTTGCGTTGCCTGCGCCTGAGCGGTCGGCTGTGCTTGCGCCGCCGGTTGCGGTGTGGTGGGCTGCGGGACGGTGGTTTGCGGAGCTGCCGGTGCGGCGCTATTGGGCAGCGGGACGGCAGCGGTCGGCATCTGCGGGGCCGGTGCCATGTGCGGCGCGGAAGACAGCATGGTGCCGTCATCGGATTCCGGCGCGGCCGGCGCTTGCGGTGCCGCCGCGGTCGTTTGGGTGAGCGGTGAGCCGCACGAGGCGCAGAATTTAGCGCCTTCGATGGTCGGCTGACCGCAATTTGGGCATGCCATAGGTAAGCCTTTCTCCTTCTTGATGCGCGTTATATACTCCTGTGACGCGCCATGGTCCTTATTATAAAGGGCCTCTGGCGCGCCGACGGGCTCGACGATGATGCGTGCTATTCGGCTCGCCGCGGTGGAAATGTGTGATGGAAAAGTTCGTGCCGTTGACTGTCGGAGTGGTTGCATTGCGGCAGAATGTGAAGAAAATGTGATTACTTGGATTTTATGGCGCCATCGCGCCGCATTTTTCGTCGTATGACGCGATGTGCACCATAGATGGCGATTTGCTGAAAACGTTGGAAAATGGCGGTTTTATGATTGCGACACGCCGAGGGTTGCGTTCTTTCCGATTCTGAGTATATTTACTCCATGTGCTCAGCGAGAACAAAAACCTCGCCAAGACCAACGCCCCTTTAGCTCAGTTGGTTAGAGCAGCTGACTCTTAATCAGCGTGTCCAGGGTTCGAATCCCTGAGGGGGCACAGACAAGACCCAAGCCAATGACTTGGGTCTTTTTCGTATTTCGGACATGTGTCCACCCAAAGCCGCATTACTTCCTCCGTACGGAGTAAGGTAGTGCGCTGTTGTCCGCCCAGAGCGGAATCGCAATTCATCTCGAATCGCACGAATCGTAAGAATCGTTAGAGAAGAAGCAATAGAGGAAACTGCAGTGGAATACACACTCTTCACCAAGCTTGCCGCGGAATTCGTCGGCACCGCCGTGCTGATGGTCTTCGGCAACGGCGCTGTCGCCAACGCGGAACTGAAAAACACCAAGGGCTACCATGCCGGCTGGCTGAACATCGCCATGGGCTACGGCTTCGGCGTCATGTTCCCGGTCCTGATGTTCGGCGGCGTCTCCGGCGCCCACATCAACCCGGCCATGACCCTCGCGCAGGCCGTCAACGGCATGTTCCCGTGGAACGAGGTCCTGCCGTACATCATCGCCCAGCTGCTCGGCGCAGTGGCGGGCCAGCTCATCGTGTACGTCACCTACCTGCCGCACTACAAGGACACCGACGATGCCGAAGCCATCCTCGGCACCTTCTGCACCACCGACGCGCACAACGACCGCGTGAACTACTTCCTCAACGAGTTCTTCGGCACCTTCATGCTGGTGCTCGGCGCCCTGTGCTGCCTGTCCCTGCCGTGGGGCAAGGCGAACCCGGCCGCCGCGTCCATCGTCGTCGGCTTCATCGTGTGGGGCCTCGTGACCTCCATGGGCGGCCCGACCGGCCCTGGTCTGAACCCTGCCCGCGACCTCATGCCGCGCCTCCTGCACGCCATCCTGCCGATTCCGAACAAGGGCGATTCCCGCTGGGGCGAGGCCTGGATTCCGGTCGTGGCCCCGATCGCAGGCGCGATCGTCGGCGCGTTCCTGTTCAAGGTGCTGTTCGCCTGAGCATTACTTTGACGATTGCCGGCATTCGTCTGGCATGCTGGTAAGGCCCGTGATTCCCTCCGGAACCACGGGCCTTACGCATAGGTGGTATGCATGGCGGTCGGCGGCTTCGGCATGTTGACTGAGACTGGTACTGTTGCCGAAGAGAGAAACATCACCATATCGGGAGGCTGGATTGAAGCGGATTCGTCGTATCATACGTGCGCTCGATCCGAAAGCCGACGCCACAATGGGCCAACGGGAACGGCTTGAGGCGTTTCGCATCCGCAGGGCCGCCGTGCTGGTGCTCGTGCTGTTCCTGCTGATCGCATCGATGACGTCCTGCAGCGTGCACGCACTACTGGTCCGCATGACGCCGAACACGCAGACGACGGCACAAGCCACGCATTCGACGTCGGCCAAGAAGCCAGCCAAGAAAACAGCCAAAACCAATCAGCATAAGACGGCCAAAAAAACCAAACCGGAAACCAAACAATCGCAGGAAGAGCAGGCCGTCGCCAAAGCGGTGAGCGCGCAATCGGCGGCACTGGGCGACGACGAGAAAACCGCGATTCTGAACAAAGCGCAGGAAACCGCGCAAAACAGCGGCAAACCGGTAACGCAATACCATTACTGCATCGCAACCAAAGGAAACGTCGGTTCGGCCGACGAATTCGGCAACGCGGCGTTCCGCATCCTCAACGATGAACACGGATGGCCACGCGCCGGAGCCATATTCGACCAATCCACGGACGGCAACTGCGATTTCAATCTCGTGCTGTCCCAAGCATCGGAAATGACGTCGTTCTCGCCATCATGCTCGGTGGAATACAGCTGCAGGGTCGACAACAACGTGATCGTCAACGACGACCGTTGGAACGGCGGCACGCAACAATGGCTCGCCGCCGGCGGCAACCTGGCGCGATACCGCACGATGGTGATCAACCACGAGGTCGGACACCGGCTGGGGCACATCGACAACGAAACGACCTGCGCCGGCGAAGGCCAGTTGGCGCCGCTGATGCAGGAGCAATCCATGCATTTGGACGGCTGCAAGGTCAACGAATATCCGCTTGACTCGGAGCTGTGGATCGGCTGAACGTCGACTGCTTCCCGTTATTTTCTGCTGCTTTCTGCTGTTTCCCGGACTGACCGGGTCGTCTCGGCAATTCGGCGAGACCCGGCCAGCCGTTGTCACAGGCCGAAATACGCGTCGAAATCGTCTTGGCTGATACTGCGGTCGGCCGTATCGGCCCGTACCTTACCCCAATCGAACTCCTGCAACGCCTCGACGGCGCTCATCGGCTGCGGACTGGTATGCGCGGAATCGCCCTGCAAACCAAGCAGCCACGCACAATAGCCGACAACCTGTTCCGCGGTGACGCCATGCGCGCGCAGCGCCCCCATATCCAAAGAGCGCTCGCGTTTGGCGAGCCTGCGGCCGGCCGCGTTGTCGATAAGCGGCAGATGCGCGTACCGTGGGTTTTCGGGGTTATATGGGGTGTATTGCGATTGTGGTGCGTGCTGCGATGGTGCAGAGGCCTGCGTTTTCGCCTTGCGGAATCCCGCCTTGATAAGCGCTCGGCGAATGGCGATTTGCAAGGCGTTCGACCGGAGCAGGTCGCGGCCGCGCACGATGTCGTCGACGCCCATGTCAAGATCGTCCACGACCACCACCAGCTGGTAGGAGAACAGGCCGTCGGCGCGGCGCACGATGGTATCGCCGACGTCGTGCGCCAGATTGAATTCCTGATGGCCGAACACTGCGTCATCGAATTGGACGGTTGCGTGCGGGTTTGTGTCGGCGGGCATGGCGATGCGCAGCGAATGGCGGTCGCCGTTGGCCAGCCGCCGCCGGACGGTATCCGGATTGCTGGCGATAAGCCGGCGGCACGTGCCGGGATACACCATGAAACGGTCGCCTTCCTGCGGTGCGGAGGCTGCGCGGATGTCGGCGCGCGAGCAGAAGCAAGGGTAAATCAGCGGGGTTGTGCCAGCGATTGCGTTGTTGGCTGCGCTGCCGACTGCGGGGGTGTGGTCGTTGCGCTCGTCAAACGGCGAATCGTATGCGTCGTCAATCGTCAGGTTTTCCAAGCAATGCAGCGCCTCACGGTACAGGTCGTGCCGAGCGGATTGGAACACCGGATCGCCGTCCCAATCCAAGCCAAGCCAATGCAGATCGTCCATCATCAGTTCGGCCGCGCCGGGCACCACGCGCGGTTCGTCGATGTCTTCGATGCGCAGCAGCATGCCGTCGCCGCGGCTACGCGCGGACAGCCATGCGCCGAGCATCGCATAGATGTTGCCGATGTGCATGCGGCCTGATGGGGTGGGTGCGAAACGACCTGGCACGGGGTTCCTTCCTGTCGTTGGCGGGCGGTTCGGTGTTGCCGGTGCGGAGACCGGTCGCGCCGATGCTTGCAACTGTACCTGCATCGGCGGCCGGAACGGCGGGTTTCGTGGGACGCGATTGTGGAATGCGTTGCTGGACGTGCGGTGACGTGCCATGCCGAGGCTGCAGCGTGCTCCGGAAACGTGCTGTCGCTGTGAGGTATCTCACAGTGTGAGAAGGATATTTAGCGCATGGTGATACGGGCCGCGCGTTTCGTTTGGGGTGTGCGTAAGGTGATGTGCGTCATCCGGTATTCTGGGTGGTGATTTCGGCAATTCGGTCTATGCGTTATCGGTATGGCCGGTCAAAAGGGGATTTACAAGGGGCGAATATGACGAAGCGACAGTTCAGTAGAGCGGAAATCGAATACCTGCGTACATTGCCGTCGATCGACGCGGTGACGGACAGCAGAATCACGTATGCGAGGGAATTCCAAATCGACTGCATGAGGCGGTATCTGCAGGGGGAGAAGCCAACTGCGATCTTCATTTCCGCGGGATTGAGCCCATCGGTCATCGGGCACAAGCGCATCGAACGCAATATCGCACGCTGGAAGCGTGACGAGGACATCATGCGCAAGGCGGCCGAAGAGCCGGAACCGCATGATACGGCTGTGGACAGCCACAATGCGATGTCGGAAGTGCCGTTGGGCAAGATCCAATCGCTGGTATGCCAGGTGATGGTGTTGAGTGATCGCGTCGATAAATTGGAGCGTTTGGTGGAGGGACTACGCAAGGGGGATAAAATCTGAAAAAAAGTTTTCAGATTTATTGGTTTTTCCGGCGGTTCGCGCGCATTTATCTGATACATTAAATGTGCAGACGGAGTCTTTGAAGTCCCCCTTCTGCTGCCGTCTAGTTTTATAGCCCGCGCGAATTTATGACCGCTTTATCGCTTCACTTCAGGTCATCGCGCGGGCTTCTTTATACGTTGTCGGCGGTTTTCTGGTAACACTGATATCGAAATATCAGCCGACATGCCGGAAACGGTGGTGCCGGCCGCGGACCGGCGGTCGAATGAATTTGCGAGAGGTGGACGATGACTGCATACATGGATCACAAGAACCTCGCCAACGAGGTGATCGACGATGCGCGCGCACGTGAGATCACGGACGGCGTGCATCGTGTGCTCGACCGCATCGCGGCAGCTGAGGAACAAGCCGGACGCGAAGCCGGCTCCGTGCGCCTGCTGGCCGCCACGAAGACGCGCGACATCGGCGAAATCATGGCTGCGATTGATGCCGGCGTGCGCATGATCGGCGAGAACCGTCCGCAGGAAGTGACGGCGAAGGCCGAAGGGCTGGCACGGCGATGCGCGGAACGCGGGTTTTCGCTGGGCGTCGCAGGCGCCGCGCCGGATGCTGCGGCGGAGCATATTCCATTCCACCTGATCGGCCAGCTGCAAAGCAATAAAATCGGCAAAGTGCTGCCGGTGGTCGACACTATCGAATCGGTCGATTCAATCGATTTGGCAGAAAAAATTTCACGTAGAGCCGTGGCTCGCGGTATTACTGTCGGCGTGTTGCTGGAAGTCAACGAATCCGGCGAGGAATCGAAATCCGGTTGCGATCCGGCGCACGCCATCCGCATCGCGCAGAAAATCGGCACGTTGGACGGCATCGAATTGCAGGGACTGATGACGATCGGCGCGCATGTGCACGACGAAACGGTGATTCGCCGCGGTTTCTCGCACCTGCGCAAGACCCGCGACCTCATCCTCGCATCCGGCGAACCGGGCACGGACCGTTGCCGGGAACTGTCGATGGGCATGACCGGCGACATGGAACTGGCCATCGCCGAAGGTTCCACCATCGTGCGCGTCGGCACTGCGATTTTCGGTGAGCGTGCGTTCATCTGAGCGCTTTCTTTGACTTTTTCTGTTTTTTAAGGATTTGCGGGGCTCGTCCGCCTGGATTGCATTCGTCTGGCTTACATTCGTCTGACTTGCATTCCTCTGAAAAACGGCTTGTCTGAGCTGCGTTCCGCCGGTAGGTGGGGTGCTGCGCGGTTTGGTGCCAAAATTGCCGGTTTCGTGCCTGAAACCGTTGTCTTTCTAGGGGTAAGCCCTCCTATAGGGGGCAAGGGCTTTCGTATGGCGGGTGTGAACATGGGTGTGTTCGAAGGAGAAACCCATGTTTTGGTCTGCCTCTCGATTGATGAGTAAACCCGTCCGTCTGCTCGCCCGCAGGACGGATTCCTACGTGCATGCGCATGAGGTGCTGCGTTCGCCCATGCGGCTGTTCGGTGCCGTGGCGGGCGCCTCGGCTGATTCCTATGATGCCGGTGATGATAACGATGGCATCGGCAATGGCGCCGGAGTCGGATCTGATGCCGATGCAGCTGCCGACAGTGGTCATGCCGGAACTGTTGCGTTCGCTGGAACGTCTGCTGGAACGTTCGCTGGAACGCCGTCGTTTTACGAGGCGATTGACATTGCCGATGTGGTTCGCGCGCGCAGGCTGCGGCGGATTCGTTTCATATTGGTGCGGTGCGTGTCCGTGCTGCTGATTGTGGGCGCGGTGGTGGTCGCGTCGTTGCCGTTCGCCATGCATGCGCATTCCGCGCGGCGCTTGGCCGAGACATCCGATTCGGCGGCTCGCACGGTTGCCGGATGGCCGTATCCGATGGCGATGGAGGAGTTGGAACGGGCGCGCGCATACAATCGGCGGCTTGCCGTGGAAGGACAGCCGGTATTGGGCGAGGCGGCCGATCCGTTCACTACCAGACCGGCTGGCACTTCCGGAGATGCTGATACCGCCGACGATTCGGCACATTCCGGCGGTGCCGGGCTTTCCGCGGCGGACACGGACGCGAACTATCAGGGCCTGCTGGATTCCGGCGCAGGCATCATGGGCACGGTATTGGTGCCCAAAATCGGTGTGGAACTGCCGATTCGGCATGGTACGTCCGAACCGGTGCTCGCCGTCGGCGCAGGGCATCTGTACGGCACCAGCCTGCCGGTCGGCGGCACTGACTCGCATACGGTGGTCACCGGGCATCGCGGCCTGGTCAAATCGTTGATGTTCACACGGCTCGACGAACTGCACGACGGCGATTTCATGTACATCAAAGTGATGGACGAGACGCTGGGATACGAAGTGGACCGAATCAGCGTGATCGAACCGGACGACGTCTCACGGTTGAAAATCGTGCCCGGCGAAGACCGGCTGACGTTGATGACCTGCACGCCATACGGCATCAACACGCATCGGCTGCTAGTCTCCGGGCATCGCGTCGCAATACCGCTGCCCGCGCCAGATCCGGCCGACGTGCGCGACGAACGTGCGACCGAACTGGGCGCGCTCGCCATGACCATCGTTTGCACGATGGGCGGCATGCTGTTGTGCTGCATGGTCGTGCGGTCGATGCGGCCCCGACACCGAATCATGCGGCACGCTTTCGCCTGGCCGCGTAAAGGATAAGGGGGAAGGCCGCGATTTTCGCGGGTCCGTACGTTCCCCGAACCCATCAATGGAGGGGACGGGTTTCAAAACGTTCATCCATAAGGTTCAAGGCATGGAGGCGCATAGGCAATTCGCCGCAGCGCCATGAGAGATGGACATGTCATGAAGTGGATGAAGGACCCGCTTGCCGGCTTCATAAGCCGGTGTGGCGCGCGGATGGGAAAATTCACCGCATTGCTTGTCACGATTGCGATGCTGGCCGGCACCACGGGAGCCGGCGCGACCGCGTTCGCCGACGAAACGGTGACGGATGGCGGCAACGTGGCCGCCGAATCCGCAGCGAGCCAGCCGGAATCGACACAACAATCCGATGCTGAAAACGCAGTCGGATCGGACGTTGCCGACATTGCCGGGCAAGATGTTGCCGGACAGTCCGCAACGGACGATGACGACGCACAATGCCTTACGGACGACGGCGAATCGCATCAGCCATCGAACGAACAAGCGCAATCGCAACTGCAGTCGCAATCGCAACCGGAACAACCGTCGGAGACGATGCCGGAACAGCGGCAGCCGTGCGATAAGACGGAACAGCCGAATGAGCAGAAGGAGCAGGAACGGCAGGCGGTTAGGCAGCCGACGGCTGAGAACGCTGACGTACCTGCAAATGGTGCTGCACCGGCTCAAGACGGCGATCGAAACGACCATGCCGGCGAAAATCGCACGGATGCTGTGGCGAATGGCGATGCGGGCGCGACAGCCGATGACGGCAAAACCGGCGATGCGGACGATGCTGACAACGATGGCAACACTGCTGAAGATGCCGACGATGCCGACAAGAACGGTAAGAATGACGCCGACAAGGATGCCGCGTCGGCTCAAAACGGCAACGATAACGACAAGAATGATGCTGCCAAAGACGATACCGACGCCGACGAACACATCATGCGCGATCGCTTCACCTTCAATCGCAAAACCGTGATGCGTGCCGCGCGTAACGTCGCCGTGCCGCAGCCGGACCACACGAAAAGCATCACATACAACAACGGCGGCAAATACACGCTGAACCTCAACGTGGTGGGCAAGGATACCCGCGAAAGCCATGAGACCACGGAGAAAATCGAAGTGGTGCTCGTACTGGACACGTCCGGATCGATGAACTACTGCATGGACGGAAGCCAAAGAAGATGCAACAAATCGAATCCGAAGCGGTTGACGGCGCTGAAAGAAGCGGCGACCAGCTTCATCGACGCCACCGAGACCACCAACGACACCATCCAGGACGAAAACAGCAAAGTGCGAATCGCCATCGCTCAATTCGGGCAGACATCCGGCGTGGTGAGTTCCCTGACCAGCGATACCGCCGCTCTGAAATCATCGGTGAGCAGGCTGTCCGCCAATGGCGCGACCCCTGCGGACAAAGGCATGGCCGCCGCGTAGACGGCATTGCTGCGGGCAAGGCCAGGCGCGAAGAAAATCGTCATTTTCTTCGCGGACGGTGTGCCGACCACGCAAAACACTTTTAGCACGAGAGTCGCCAATGACGCCGTGACAACCGCGCTCGCCATGAAATCGGCCGGCACGCTCATCTACAGCATCGGCATCTTCGAAGGCGCCAATCCGGAGCAGCAATCGTTCGGTAACAGGGAGAACGACCAAGCCAACCAGTTCATGCACGCCGTATCCAGCAACTATCCGAACGCCACCGCGTACGACAAAGCCAATTGGGTTACGGGCGGCAACCTCGGCTACTACAAGGCCACCAACAGCGCTGACGACCTGACGAAGATCTTCGACGACATTCAGAAGGAAATCACCACGGGAAGCGCCTACAGCGGCGTCTCGATCGTCGACGAGCTGTCCGAATACGCGCAGGTCGATGGCGTTGTCTGGAACATGGCCAGCATGCGGAACTTCGGCGGAGCGACCTACTGCCGGGTGACCGGCGGCGTGACGCTCAACGTGACGAATCTGCCTTCGGGGGCTACGCCTCCAGTGCTGGAACGTGATTACACATTGTGGTACAGCGACGCCGGCAACGGCAAGATCCGCGTCGAATTCGCCGGCGATTACGAGCTGCTGCACAACGCGACCTACACGCTCTCGTACGGCATAGTGCCAACCGACAGCGCCTACGCGCGGGTCAATACGGTCGACGGCGGCATCAACTACGACGCGACCGGCGACGCGGGCACCGGCACGACTTCCGCAGGAAAGCCGGGCTTCCGATCGAACGCGTCGGCGCAGGTCTGTTACACCTTCGACAAGCAGTCCGCCTGCGCGGCCTACCAGCATCCCGTATTGCAGGTGCCGTCCGCCAACGTGGTCGTGACGAAACATTGGGAAGGCGGAATGCCGGCGAGTGGAACCACATTGCGCATCGATTTCATGCAGGGCGGCGCATCGAAGCTGGGCAAAGACCTTTCCGAAGATGACGAGCTGCCTACCGGCGAATGGCAGTACACATTCCGTGGCGTGATGGCAGGCGACTACACCGTCACGGAAGGCAACATCGCCGGCTATCACGCGAAAGGCAACGTCACCTCAGTGCCGATCAGCATCACCAGAGCCGACATGTGGAGCGCGTTCGACAAGGGACAGACCGCCACCTACGAAGCCTCGTTCACCAACGTGAAAGAGACGGTGGCCGTGCTGCCGCTATCCGGCGCATCGGAAGGACGGACCTGGCTGGTCGTGGCCGGCGTCACGGCACTGGTGCTGCTGCTTGCGGGCATCGTCGGACTGGCTTTGATCGGGCGCGGACGGCCGTGACGGAACTGCCGGACGGCAATCGCAATTCTCTGATCGCAATCCGGCAATCGCAATTTTTCAATCACAACTAAAGAACAACACAATATACGAAACTTCCCATAAAACCAACCAATCGGCTGCGGTAACAAGGCCGACCAAACCAAGGAAGAGAGGTCTCTCATCATGAAGACGAGAAGGCTTTGTGCAGTAATCGCCGCGGCGGCAACGTTGCTGGGCGGTATGGCGTTCGGCACCGCCGGAGCGTATGCGGCCGGCAGCGCATCGATCGAAGTGCGGCATTCGCAGAAGGGGCACACTTACTCCGCGTACAAGTTCGCCTCGCTGACGGTGGACGGCGACGCCGTGCAGGTCGACACCGACGCCGATTGGGTGACTGCGGTGACCGACGCGGTGGCCGCCGCCAACAACAACATGGACCCCGTTGTCAGCATGCCCTCCGAATATGACAGCAATCCGGCCGCGTTCGCCGCAACCAAGACCGGCGATAACGACGCCGCCTGGTTCCGCACATTCGCGGCCTCGTTGGCGGTTGGCGATGGCGTCGTTGCCGACAAAACCGTTGCAGGCAACGGCGGTACGGCTGCCATCGGTTCGCTTGAAGAAGGCTGGTATCTCATCACCGATGTGGACAAGGACGGCGGTCGGGGAACCAATGCCATCGTCGCCACCACGCTGAACGGCGTGGCCGCCACATTCAAAGTGAAGGGCGATCCGGCAACCGGCCAGGGCAAGATCAACGCTGTCGGCATGTTTGTGGCCAAGAACGAGAACGAGCCCGACCAGCCGGGCAAGACGGCCGATACGATTACCACCACTGAAGGCGTGAGCATTGGGCAGACCGTCGCCTACACCATCACGCTGGATATTCCGAACGCGGCCGAAGGCTACGACAAGTATCCGTACTTCGTGAAGGACGTGGCATCCAAGGGCCTGACGGTCAACAAGGACTTCAAGGCCGTTGTTCGAGCCGCGGATGGCACGGAAACGAATATGCCGTTCACCTACGTGACCGTTCCGACCGTTGGAGCCGACGGCAAGACCACCACCGTGCTGGGATTCGACTTGGCCAACAAGAGCGGCCAGCTGGTCATCACCTACACCGCCGTGGTCGACAAGGACATCATCGACATGGGCAACAAGGTTACCAACAAGGCGGCCGTGTCCCGTGACACCGAGGTGTGGAACACGCCGGTCGAATTCGACTCCTATACCGGGGGCTTCTCCTTCCACAAGTACGGTGTCGGAAGCGATGCCAATGGTCTCGCAGGAGCGAAGTTCCACGTGTTCGAGGGAACCGAGGTTTCGCAGACCCCGCTCAAGTTCATCAAGATTGTGGATGGCGAATACCGCCTTGCCGAAGCGAACGAGAACGGCGCTGTCGCGGATGTGGAAACCACCACCGGCGACGTGAAAATCATGGGCTTGAAGTCCGGCAAGTACACGCTGAAGGAAACCGGATTCGCGAGCGGCTATGCGAAGAACTTTGTGCCGATCTTCACCGTCGAACTAGCTGTGAACCAGGAAACCGGCAAGTCGACCTTCAAGCTGGTCGGCGCCAACAACCTCGGTCTGGCAAGCAGGCTTGACGAGGGCATGTCCGACAAGGCAATCCAGGTCAAGAACGTGAAGAACGTCACGCAGCTGCCGCTCACCGGCGCAATGGGCACCGCGTTGTTCACCATCGCGGCCCTGGTAATGGCCGGAGCCGGACTGGCGCTCGTGCTGCGCTTCCGCGAATCCGATACGCCGATGGCGGTCTGAGCGGGCCAGCAGACAGGCAACGGGGCTTGTTCGGGCGGGTGAGTCGTTGAGCGATCAACGGTTCACCCGCTTTTGTTGTGACGAATACGGGTGATTTAGGGTTTAGTGCCGCCTGAAATGGTTGGAAAAACGCCATTCGTACCGGTATGATGGAACACGAAGCGAACAACGAATCGGATTGCGGCCTTGCATCGCAAACACGTATCGCAAGCACGTATCGCAAACCGAATCGCAAGCCGAACAGGGGAATGGCATGACGGAGGCCATTCGACTGCCGTGCGGTGGAAGGGAGCCGCCGCACGCCAAGCCGAAAGGGAACATCATGTGCAACGGTGGGGGAGCGTTCAGTCCGGAAGAAGTCGAATATCTGCGCTCGCTGCCGGTGGTGGCCGAAGCGACGTCGCGACGCATCACCTACACGGAATCGTTCAAACACAACTGCATGCGCCGGTACCATGCGGGCGAATCGCCGGTCGAACTGTTCCGCGAAGCCGGACTCGACCCATCGCTGATCGGCTATAAGCGCATCGAACGTTGTTTCGCGCGCTGGCGCAAGATTGCCTGCCGTATGGGCACGGACCGGCTGGTATCGGTTGATGGGAATGGTGGAGTGGTGCCATCGGCGTCGGCGGATGTGGCGCCGTCGGCGGAATCTGCGGAGGTTGCTCGATCTGCGGTATCGCAGCCGGTGCAGCCAACGCAAACGACGGAAACGCAAAGCAATGCGACGCTGCCCGCGCCGCGCAACGCAGCCGAAGTCCCGATTCTGTCGGGAGGTGACGTGCGCGACCTGCTCATCGCCCAGCAGGTGCGCCGCATCGACGAGCTGGAACGCGAGGTGGCGGCGTTGCGGGCGGAACTGCATCGCAAATAATCGCAAAAATCGTAAAAAATGCGAGCAATCGGCATCGTCCGCAAAGCGACGCATGTCGAGAACGGCGGGCGTGGCGAGCGGGTAGACTTGCGGGTATGAGAATCGCACGTTTTACGCATAATGATGTACCGCAGTACGCCTTCGTTCAGACCGACAAGAACGACGGCAAGGACTATCTTGTGGCCTTGAACGGCTATCCGCTGTCCGGCCAGGCCGTCGAGCCGACCGGCGAGCGCTATCCGGTGGATGGTGACGGCATTCGTCTGCTGGCTCCGGTGATTCCGTCGAAGGTGTACGGTTTGGCGAAGAATTATGAGGCGCATGCGCAGTTCATGCATGAGGCCGGTCATTCCGATATCAAGCATGCGCCGGAGGATATGGTGATTTTCACCAAGCCGAGCACGTCGGTGATTGGTCCGGATGATCCGATTGTGATTCCGCTGTGTTCGAATGATATGAATTTCGAGCCGGAGTTGGCTGTGGTGATGGGTCGTATCGCCAAGAATGTGCCGGTGGAGCAGGCCATGGATTATGTGCTGGGTTTCACGTGCGTGAATGATGTGACGTTGCGTGATCTGCAGGGCCTTGATCCGACGTGGACGCGTGCGAAGGGTTTTGATACGGCGTGCCCGTTGGGTCCGTGGATTGTGACGCGTGACGATGTGGATTGGAAGGATGCGAAGATTTCCTTCACGCTCAACGGTGAGGATGTGCCGATGGCGTCGGGTACCACGGCGAATCTGATTCACGGCATTCCTGAGCAGATCGCGGCGATTACGAGTTTCACCACGCTGCTGCCGGGCGATGTGATTATGACGGGTACGCCGAACGCGTCGGGTCATCTGGATCCGGGTGACGAGGCGATCGTGCACGTCGAGGGCATCGGCGATCTGCGCAACGTGGTGGTGCGCGGCTGATTTTCGGCTTGCTGGCGGACTTTGGATTAGGCGGGTTTGCAACGTTTCGTGATTTCGTTACGTTGCTGCCCGCCTTTTTCGTATGTATTGCGATTGCCGGTGAGCGCTGGTGATTGTCGGTGACTGCCGTCCTGTGTCGAAAGACGGTTTTGAGAAACGCAAAAAGTTGAGCGTGTGGGACTCAAGTTTTGGGAATATAATGGCGATGAAGTCGGTTGAGCATATCAGACAACGACATATGCGTCCGAACGCCGGCCCGGTAGCGAAGGCCGGGCGGCCGGGCGCGAACCATGGAGGATGATATGGAACAGAAGTTCACGCAGATGGCGCAGGAAGCGCTTTCGGACGCCGTTCAGAACGCGGCGGCGCTGGGCAATCCGCAGGTAGACACCCTGCACCTGCTGGACGCGATGCTGCGTCAGGAAAACAGCATGGCCCGCGCGCTCATCGAAGCGGCAGGCGGCAACGCGCAAAACGTGAGCGCCGAAGTGCATCAGGCGATGCAATCGCTGCCGAGCGCCAGCGGATCGACCACAACGCAGCCGGACGTCAGCAGGCAGCTGTCGGCGGTGCTATCGCAAGCCGAAAAAGAAATGCAACGGAGGGGAGACGAGTACGTCACCGTCGACCTCATGCTGGTCGCAATCGCGGCCGCGAAACCTAATCAAAGCGCGGACATCTTGGAAAAGAACGGTCTTACCGCGGATAAGCTGCGTAACGCCCTGACCGCCGCGCGCGGCAGCGACCGCAAGGTGACCAGCGCCGACGCGGAAGGCTCGTATAAAGCTTTGGAGAAGTACTCCACCGATTTGACGGCCGCCGCGAAGGAAGGCAAGCTCGACCCGGTGATCGGCCGCGACCAGGAAATCCGCCGCGTCATCCAGATCCTGTCCCGCCGTACCAAGAACAATCCTGTGCTGATCGGCGAGCCTGGCGTCGGCAAAACCGCCGTCGTCGAAGGCCTGGCGCAGCGCATCGTCGCCGGCGACGTGCCGACCACCCTGCAGAACAAGAAGCTTATCTCGCTTGACCTGGGCTCCATGGTGGCTGGTTCCAAGTACCGTGGCGAATTCGAGGAACGTCTGAAGAGCGTGCTTGAGGAGATCAAGAAGGCCGACGGGCAGATCATCACCTTCATCGACGAGATCCACACCATCGTCGGCGCGGGCGCGGCCGAAGGCTCCATGGACGCGGGCAATATGCTCAAGCCCATGCTGGCCCGTGGCGAACTGCGCCTGATCGGCGCCACCACACTGGACGAATACCGTGAGAACATCGAAAAGGATCCGGCGCTCGAACGTCGTTTCCAGCAGGTGTTCGTCGGCGAGCCGAGCGTGGAGGACACCGTCGCCATCCTGCGCGGCATCGCGCCGAAGTATGAGGCCCACCACAAGGTGACCATCGGCGACGACGCGCTGGTCGCGGCGGCAACCCTGTCGAACCGCTACATTTCCGGACGCCAGCTGCCGGACAAGGCCATCGATCTGGTGGACGAGGCCGCAGCGCACCTGCGCATGGAACTCGACTCCTCGCCTGAGGAAATCGACGAACTGCGCCGCCAGGTGGACCGTCTCAAGATGGAGAAGTCGTACCTGCTGGGCAATCCGAAGAACGACAAGGCCACGGAAAAGGCCGAAGCGGAACTGGACGACAGCGCCAAGGACCGTCTCGCCGATTTGAACCAGGAAATCGCCGACAAAAGCGAAAAGCTCAACGGGCTGAAAGCGCGTTGGGACGCCGAAAAGAACGGCCACAACCGTATCGGCGACCTGCGCAAGAAGCTCGACGAGCTGCGTACGCAAGCCGAAAAGTACGAGCGCGAAGGCGACCTGGCGAAATCGTCAGCCATCAACTACGGCGAAATCCCGGCCATCCAGAAGGAAATCGCCCAAGCCGAGAAGAACGAGGCGGAATCGGGCGGAGCCGACAATGCCAACGCCGACGTGCCGATGGTCCCCGACCGCGTCGACGCCGACTCCATCGCCGAAATCGTCTCCGACTGGACCGGCATCCCCGTGGGCCGTCTTATGCAGGGCGAAAACGAGAAGCTCCTGCACATGGAGGAGTACCTCGGCAAGCGTGTGATCGGCCAGAAGGAAGCCATCCAAGCGGTTTCCGACGCCGTGCGTCGCTCGCGTGCCGGCATCTCCGACCCGAACCGTCCGACCGGATCGTTCCTGTTCCTCGGCCCCACCGGCGTGGGCAAGACCGAACTGGCCAAGGCGCTCGCCGACTTCCTATTCGATGACGAGAAGGCCATGGTGCGCATCGACATGAGCGAATACATGGAGAAGGCCTCCGTGTCCCGCCTGATCGGCGCCGCGCCGGGCTACATCGGCTACGAAGAGGGTGGCCAGCTTACCGAAGCCGTGCGTCGCCGTCCGTATTCGGTGGTGCTGTTCGACGAGGTGGAGAAGGCCAATCCGGAAGTCTTCGACGTGCTGCTGCAGGTGCTTGACGACGGTCGCCTGACCGACGGCCAGGGCAGGACCGTGGACTTCAAGAACACGATTCTGATCATGACCTCCAACCTGGGCTCGCAGTTCCTCGTCAATCCCGACATGGACGCGGACGCCAAGAAGAAGGCCGTGATGGACGCCGTGCACATGCAGTTCAAGCCGGAATTCATCAACCGTCTGGACGAACTGGTCATGTTCCACCCGCTGACCCGCGAGGAGCTCGGCGGCATCGTGGACATTCAGGTCGCGCAGGTGTCCGCACGTCTGACCGACCGCCGCATCACGCTCGACGTGACCGATTCGGCGCGCGAATGGCTTGCCAACACCGGTTACGATCCGGCGTACGGCGCACGTCCGCTGCGTCGCCTGGTGCAGACCGAAGTCGGCGACCAGCTTGCCCGCATGCTGCTGGCCGGCGAAGTGCACGACGGCGACACCGTGCTGGTGGACCAGACCGGCGGCGACCACCTGGAGCTGTCCGCGTGGGCCGCGGACCAGCTGGAGGATATGGGCGAGGGGAAGACGGACGATTCCGCCGACGTCCCGAACCCGGCTGAGTGACGATTATCGATTGGTTACCTGTCGGTCGTAAGCCTGCAATACCAGGCCTGCGACCGACAGCACGGTCGAACCGAGCAGTATGGCGATCGCCAGCTTCGGTTGCATGCCGAACGCCAGCCACAACGCGCACGTCCACACCGCGACCACCATCGTCACCGACGTGGTGATCTGCAGCACACGTGCGCGGATCTCATGACCTACCACAGCGCGGAAGAGCAATTCTTCCGCGCTTTTTTCTTGCGTTGGCTCAGGGGATTTCGCTTGAGATCGCGCCGATTCTGTTGATTCTGTTGACTGTGCCGATTGCGCCTTTTCTGTTTCTGCCGTCTGCTGCGCGGTCATCGCGTGTTGCCGGACAAGCGTGCCAGCCAGCGAAAGCGTCGCGACCACGCCGACGAACGCGAAATACGGATCGCGCGAGCCGGCCGGGAAAATCCACGACACCACGCACAGCAGCAGGCTGTACGCGTAAACAATCGCCATGCCAAGCGAAACCAGCGAATCGCCGTTCGGACGTCGCCGCTGCAATGCGGGCAGGCCGCGGTGGTGAATCGGCGCCGCGCAATAGAACATGACCGGCGTGATGACGATGGCGTGCGGCCACGGATTCGTCAGCCAGCCCGGCATGGCGATTTTGGCCAGCGCCAGTAATGTGATGACGAACGTTGGAATGGTCAGGATAAGCGCGATGACGAGGCGCTTGCCGAGGTGGTCGGTGGGTTGTCCGTCGATGTCGGATGTCGATTCGCCGTCTGCCGTCACTTTGCCGTCTATCGTCACTCCACCGTCGGTTGTGTGGGATGGGTCGGCAAATCCGCCGTCCGTCCGCAGCGGAATCGCCTGGCGTGCGTCCGAGCTTGGAAACAGCCGCAACAACGCCCAGGTGGCGATGGATGCGGCCACAATCGACACGGCCGCCAAAAACAGATCGAATCCCATAATGTCCCTTCGTGTTGGGCTGATGCATTTCGCGTTCGGCTGATTTCAGCATAGTGCACGGTTGTGTGGCATGCGGTCGGTCTTGCGAATGAATGTGGATGCGTGGATTGATGTGTTCCTGACGACGTGATACCATCGAACGTATGTTCGATAATCCTGTGTTTGTAGTGATATTGCTGGTGATCATGGCCGCGCTCGGAGCGGCTGCGGGCTTCTTCGCGGGCCGTGCCAAAGGGCAGGATATGGCCCGTGGCGCGAAGGAATCCGACCTGAACGAGGCGAAGGCGCAGATCGAGGCGGACAAACAGGACATCAGCAATCTCAACGCGGCTGTTGTGCAATACCGTACGCAGGCGGAAGGATTCAGCCAACAGCTGACGTATCTCAAATCGCAATTGGCTCAGGCCCAGCGTGCCGAGGAAATGCGCGTGGAACGTGAACGGCAGCGTGCCGCCGAAGAAGCGAACCGTCATCAAGCCGAAAGCGAACGGAAACTGCAGGAGCAAAGCAAGGTGCTCTCCGCACTGGCTCCGGTGCAGAAGAACCTCGACGCCCTGCAGACAAAGGTCGCGCAAATCGAAGAGGGCCGCAAACATGAGATGGGAGCGCTCGGCGAACAGCTCAAAGGTCTTGGCGAACAGCAGGCGCGATTGGATCGCGAGACGAGCGCCCTATCATCGGCATTGCGCAACAACAAGGTGCGTGGCGCGTGGGGCGAGGCGCAGCTGCGCAACATCGTGGAATCGGCGGGTCTGTTGGAACATGTCGATTTCGACACCCAGGTTGTGGTCACCGACGCCGATGGACATACGCAACGGCCGGATATGATCATCCACATGCCGGGCGGCAAAACCATTCCGATCGACGCGAAAGCGCCATACGCCGACTACCAGCGCGCATGCGAGATTCCAGACACCGCCTCACCGGAGGAACTGGCCCGCAAGAACGAGCTGCTGCATTCCCATGCCAAAGCGGTACGAGACCATGTGAAGACCCTGGGAGACAAAGCCTACTGGAACGCGTTCAGCGATGCTCCGGATTTCGTGATCGCGTTCATCCCCAACGAATCGTTGCTGCAGGCCGCATTGGAAACCGACCCGACACTGATGGACGACGCATTCGCGCAGAAAGTCGCGCTGACCTCGCCGATCACCCTATGGGCGGTGCTCAAATCCGTGGCATACGCATGGCAGCAGCAAAGCCTGACCGATGACGCGAAAATGCTGTTCGACCTGTCCCGAGAGCTGTACGAACGGTTTGCAGTATTGGGGGAGCGGGCCACCAAACTGGGTTCCGCCATCACCAAAACGGTCGGCGCATACAACTCGTTCGCCGCGTCGCTCGAATCGCGCGTGCTGGTCACCGCGCGCAAACTGCAACGCGTCGACCAAAGCAAGGTCATCGGCACCGTCGACATGATCGCGCCCGAAAAAGGGGATATCCGCGAGTTGTCCGCTCCCGAGACCAACGCCGAATAACCATGTTTATCGCTCATAAATCACCCATACCGCACGGTGAATGACGAGCCGAAAGGATAGGCTGGAACCATGACCGAAGAGAACACTTTCCGCAAGACGACACCGGTTCCGACGCATGATTCCGCTGCGGGCCAGTCTGTTTCCGCTTCGACGGAATCCACCGTCGATTTCGCCATGCTCGAACCTCGCGACCAGCTCAAGACGCTGCTGCAGGCCGAAATGAAGGACAAGCCTTTCTCGGAACTCTCCTCCGTGCTGTTCGACCATCGTGGAGCCTCCATCGTCGGCCATATCCTGCTCGACACGTTGGAGGAAGCCGGCTATTCCGTCGACGATTTCGACGCGGTCGGCGCATTGACCGCCGCGGCCGTGCCGCTGGTCTCCGCCATGATCCAGGCCGCCGCCTCCCGTGGTGAGGATTTGGACGGTTTCGTCATGGACTTCGTCTATCCGTCCATCAAGGGTCCGTCGATTGCCGGCAAACGCGTGGTGCTGATCGACTCCTGGCTGTCTGAAAAATCGTATGTGCAGACCTCATCGCTGGTCACCCTGCGCAACGGCAACGAGCTGAGCCTCGACTTCTCCGTGGTGGAGAACGAAGGCGCCAAAGTGCTGGCCGTTGCCTCGCTGATCGGCGGTGTCGACATGGTCGACCCGACCATCAAGGTCATCAACCCGGTCACTTCGGAGGAATCCGAACTGCCGTTCGTCGAAGTGTTCAAGGAATCCGAACTCCACTGAACACCGAGTTTCCCGCCGACCGACCGCAAACATATCTGCCGTTGACGTCGTCGAATGTGCGATGACAAGCATGATGATGCATACGGATGCGCGGGCCTTTGACATATTTGTATTGCTGTTCCTATGAAGGGGAGAACGTGCACGATCCCAATCCCATCGATGTTGCCGCACAGGCATCCGGCGAACCGACGTTCCGCGAGGTCGGCGTAGGACCGTGGTCGCAAACCCATCCAGGCGAACCACGCCCGGACGATGCGTCATCCCCCAATTACGACATCCGCTTCGACTCCACCCTGCTCGACGAAGGCGACCGCCGCAACGTGCTCGACCGCTACCGCTACTGGACGGTCGCGGCCATCAAAGCCGACCTGGACTCCCGCGGGCGCCACGATTTCGAAGTCGCCGTGGAGAACTGGACCCACGATTTCAACATCGGCTCCATGGTGCGCACCGCCAACGCGTTCCAAGCGCGCCGCGTGCACATCGTCGGCCCGCACAAATGGAATCGCAAGGGCGCGCTCATGACGGAGCTGTACCAGCACGTCGAAAACCATCCATCCATAACGGAACTCGTCGAATGTTGGAAACTGCGCATCGCCGGCGAAATCGCCGCCGCCCAATCGCAAGCCGCCGCCATCGCCTTCCATATGCGTGGCTCCGCAGCCGCGACGGACGGCACTTCCGGCACTGCCCCGAACACAAGCGAAACCATGGCCCAACTGGAAGCCTTGGACGCGAAAATAGCAGAACTGCAAGCCGCCCGCGTCATCGCGCTCGACATCATTCCCGGCGCGGTGCCCATGGAAACCTACCATTTCCCCAAACGCTGCCTCATGCTTTTCGGCGCGGAAGGCCCGGGCCTGTCCGAAAAAGCGCTCGAACTGGCCGATGACGTGGTCTACATCTCCCAATTCGGCTCGGTCCGTTCCATCAACGCCGGCGCCGCCGCCGCGGTCTCCATGCACGCCTGGATCGCCCAGCACGCCGCGCCGCACGCCTGATCGCGCCATCGGCACGCGGCAAGAAAAGCCGTTAAGCGTCGCTTTGCCGCAATAGCGGATGCGTGCTCGCCGACCAGGCGACGGAACGGCCGTCGAACGGATGGCGGCCAGTCGCGGCCGGGTTGCGAACGGGGCACGAAATAGGGCACACGCTCGTCACACAGACGCGTTACTGTTAGGGTCATGCCTACTTTCACCAAAGAAGAAATCGTGCATTTGGGCGATCTGGCCCGAATCGCACTCACGGACGAGGAAATCACCCGTCTGCAGGGCGATCTGAACGTCATCGCCGAATCCATCAACAAGGTCCAGGAAGTCGCCACCGACGACGTGGAACCGACCGCGAACCCGGTCCCGCTGGAAGCCTACCTGCGTCCGGACGTACCCGAGACCCCGCTGACCCAGGCCGAAGCCACCGCAGGCGCCCCGGTCTCCGAGGCCGGCATGTTCGTCGCACCGCGCATTCTGGGACAGGAGTGATATGAGCACCACCGAACTCGTCAAGCTTTCCGCCGCCGAGATGGCGGCCAAGATCAAGGCCAAGGAAGTTTCCAGCCGTGAGCTGGTCGAAGCCCACCTTGCGGTCATCGAATCCGCCGAACCGAGCGTCAAGGCCTTCCTGAAGGTCTCCGCCGACCAGGCCCTCGAACAGGCCGACGCCTTCGACGCCAAGTCCGATGAGGACAAGTCGCAGATGCCGGAACTCGCCGGCGTGCCAATCGCCAT
This sequence comes from Bifidobacterium adolescentis ATCC 15703, assembly GCF_000010425.1. NCBI lineage: Bacteria > Bacillati > Actinomycetota > Actinomycetes > Bifidobacteriales > Bifidobacteriaceae > Bifidobacterium > Bifidobacterium adolescentis. The sequence continues at coordinate 1,840,683 of NC_008618.1, read as the reverse complement.
CAAGGACATGATCGTCACCAAGGGCATCGAAACCACCGCCGCATCCAAGATCCTCGAAGGCTGGGTGCCGCCGTACGACGCCACCGTCATCGAGAAGCTCAAGGCCGCGGGCATGCCGCTGTTGGGCAAGACCAACCTCGATGAATTCGCGCAAGGCTCCTCCACCGAGCACTCCGCCTACCAGACCACCCACAATCCGTGGGATACCGAGCGCGTGCCGGGCGGTTCCGGCGGCGGTTCCGCAGCCGCAGTGGCCGCATTCGAAGCTCCGCTCGCCCTGGGTACCGACACCGGCGGCTCCATCCGCCAGCCGGGCTCGCTGACCGGTACCGTCGGCGTCAAGCCGACCTACGGCGGCGTCTCCCGTTTTGGCGCGATCGCCATGGCCTCCTCGCTCGACCAGATCGGCCCGTGCTCCCGTACGGTGCTCGACTCGGCCCTGCTGCAGGAAGTGATCGGCGGACACGACAAGCGCGATTCCACCTCCATTCCGGAAGGCCCGCGTCCGATGGTCGCCGCCGCCCGCGAAGGCATGAAGCGCGATCTGAAGGGCCTCAAGGTCGGCCTGATCAAGGAGCTCGGCGGCGAAGGCTTCCAGCCGGGCGTCATGGCCCGCTTCAACGAAGGCGTCAAGAAGCTTGAGGAAATGGGCGCGGAGGTCATCGAAGTGTCCCTGCCGCACCTGCCGTACTCCCTCGGCGCCTACTACATCATCATGCCGTCCGAGGTCAGCTCCAACCTGGCCCGTTACGATGGCATGCGCTACGGCCTGCGCGTCATGCCGCCGGCAGGCGTTCCGCAGACCGCGGCCAACATGATGGCCTACACCCGTGAGGCCGGCTTCGGCGACGAAGTCAAGCGTCGTATCATCCTCGGCACCTACGCCCTGTCCGCCGGCTACTACGATGCCTGGTACGGCTCCGCGCAGAAAGTCCGCACCCTGATCATCGACGACTTCAAGAAGGCCTTCGAAAAGGTCGACGTGCTCGTCGGCCCGACCAGCCCGGTCACCGCCTTCAAGTTCGGCGAGAAGACCGAGGACCCGATGGCCATGTACGCCATCGACATCACCACCATTCCGGCCAACCTCGCCGGCGTGCCGGCAATGAGCATCCCGGCCGGCCTGAGCGACGACGGCCTGCCGGTCGGCTTCCAGTTCCTCGCCCCGCAGCAGCGCGACGAGGTCATGTACAAGCCCGCCGCCGCTCTCGAAGCGGCCCTCGAGGAAAGCTGGAACGGCCCGATCTGGCAGTCCCTGAAGACCCCGTGGCTCGACGGACTGGACAAGTAGGAAGCATCGGAGGAAAGAAAACAAAATGGCTGAAAAGTTGATGAAGTACGCCGATGCCGTCAAGAAGTTCGACCCGGTCATCGGTCTGGAAACCCACGTGGAGCTGTCCACCACCACGAAGCTGTTCTGCCCGGCCGAAGTCCACTTCGGCGGCGAGCCGAACACCCAGCTCACCCCGGTGAGCCTCGGCCTGCCGGGCTCCCTGCCGGTGGTCAACAAGACCGCCGTCGATTACGCGATCAAGCTGGGTCTCGCCCTGCACTGCGAAATCGCCGAATGGAGCCAGTTCGCCCGTAAGAACTACTTCTACCCGGACATGCCGCGCGATTACCAGATCTCGCAGTATGACAAGCCGACCAACGGCAACGGCTACCTCGACGTGGAGCTTGAGGACGGCACCATCTTCCGTGTGCCGATCGAGCGCGCCCACATCGAAGACGACGCCGGCAAGAACACCCACGTCGGTGGCGCTGACGGCCGTATCGAAGGCGCCGACCACTCGCTGGTCGACTACAACCGCGCCGGCGTGCCGCTGATCGAAATCGTGACCAAGCCGATCGAAGGCGCAGGAGACCGCGCCCCCGAAATCGCAGGCGCCTACATGCGCGCCATCCGCGACATCGTGCGTGCGCTGAACATCTCCCATGCCCGCATGGAGCAGGGCAACATGCGTGCCGACGTGAACGTGTCGCTGCGCAACAGCCCGTCCGATCCGTTCGGCACCCGTTCCGAAACCAAGAACGTGAACTCGTTCCGTGGCATCGAGAAGACTATCCAGTACGAGATCCGCCGTCAGGCCGCCATCCTTTCCGAAGGCGGCGAGATTCTGCAGGAGACCCGTCACTGGGACGAGGCCTCGCAGACCACCGCCGGCGGCCGCGTGAAGTCCGACGCCGACGACTACCGTTACTTCCCGGATCCGGATCTGGTGATGCTGCACATCACCAAGGAGCACATCGAGGAGATGAAGGCCCAGATGCCGGAAATGCCTCGTGAGCGCCGCAACCGCCTGAAGGGCGAGTGGGGCTTCAACGATCTGGAGATGCGCGACGTGCTCAACGCCGACGCTCTGGACCTGCTCGAGGACACCGTCAAGGCCGGCGCTTCCGCCTCGGGCGCCAAGAAGTGGTGGCTGGGCGAGCTGTCCCGCGAAGCCAACAACAAGGGCGTGAGCCTTGAAGAGCTGCCGATCACCCCGGCCGACGTCGCCGAGGTCGAGAAGCTCATCGCCGACGGCAAGCTCAACGACAAGCTCGCCAAGCAGACCGTCGCAGGCGTGCTCGCCGGCGAAGGCACTCCGGACGAGGTCGTCAAGAAGCACGGCTTCCAGGTCGTTTCCGACGACGGCGCGCTCGAAAAGGCCGTCGACGAGGCACTCGCGGCCAACCCGGACATCGTCGAGAAGCTCAAGAGCGGCAACATGAAGCCGATGGGCGCGATTATCGGCGCTGTCATGCGCGCCACCCGCGGCCAGGCCGACGCGAAGGCCGTCACCAAGATCGTGATGGGCAAGATCAAGTGACATTCCGGCGATTGCCGAACGTTGCCTGATTGATGGCATCGAAAGGCGTGCGTTTTTGCGATGAGAGGAATCGTAAAAACGCACGCCTTTCTGCATTTTGTTGCTTTTTATCTGCTTTTACATGCCTTTTCGTACGATTCACGCGTCGGCTGGGGAGGTTTCACGGGGATTTTGCCTAACAAAACTCCCAGCTGGCGTTCAGTCGGGTACAATACCGTCGGTATGGGTGCGGCGAGGGACCGCGCCGAGAAACATAGGAAACGATAATCATGTCAGAGTACGCTGAAACCACAGCGAAGGAACAGACGACGGACCAGCGGGCGAGGGAGCTGCCGGAACGCATCGTCATTCCGCCCATCAAGGGCGAGATGGTGCACTTGCGCCCCGCCACCATCGACGACATCGCACGCATGGAGGTCATTGAGGCGTACGTCGGCGCATCCGGCATCACCGGCAAGGACCGCGTGGCCGAACGTGGCGCTGTGAACGCGTGGGTGCGTCGTTCCGTGGCATGGTCCAATGGCGAAAAATCGAACGAATCCGGCGTGGGGGATCCGGAATCTCGTCGTACCATCGCATGGTCCATCGTCACCGAAACCGACCATGACGGCGACGGCGAGCTTGACGCGGCCTCTTCCGACAACGTGATCGGCATGATCTTCCTCATCGACATCGACGGCTGGGCACGTTCCGCCCGCATCCAAGTGGTGCTCGGCAAGGACTACCGCGGCCGCGGCTACTCGCGAGACATCATGCCCCGCGTGATGACGTACGGCTTCGCGCCGGAACCGGCGGGCCTCGGCATGCACCGCATTTGGGTGGCCGTGCCGGAACAGAACACGCGTTCCGTATCCGTCTACCAGTCGCTCGGCTTCGTGCCGTCCGGCCGTTCGCGCGATGCCCTGTGGAACGCGTCGGAGAACCGTTACCAGGACCTCATCGTCATGGACACGCTCGTCGACGAATTCGACCCGATCCGCTCGCTCGACGCGTTCGGCATGCACGTGATCGAAGACAATCCGGGCGTCAAGGAGGCGTTGAGCGCCCGCGAACACTCGATCGCCATCCAACTCAACTCCGTACATAAGGGCGATGCGGACGATGCCGCAGCGGCAGGCCAGAGTGGAGACACGGCGCAGACCTCCGCCGACGAGACGTCTGCCGCGCCATCGCAGGAATCGCAGCCGAACGAAGCATCCGGAACGGCGAAGACGGACCAGAAGGCCGGCGATGCCGACAACAACTGGCCGTACAGCTCGGATGAGCGCAAAACCTCGAAGGATGCTTGGTGGCGCACGCTTGGACGTGGCCGCAAGCGCGACACGGAAGGCAGACGATGAGCGCCGAGGACCTCGACAACTACGAAACCGACGCCGAGCTGTCCCTATACAAGGAATACCGCGACGTCATCAAACTGTTCACCTACGTTGTGGAGACCGAGCGCCGCTTCTATCTGGCCAATAAGGTCGATTTCAACGTGCGTTCCGCCGGCCAGGACGTCTACTTCGACGTGCGGCTGACCGACGCGTGGGTGTGGGACGTCTACCGTTCCAGCCGTTTCGTCAAGAACGTGCGCATCGTCACGTTCAAGGACGTGAACGTCGAGGAAGTGCAGAAAACCGACATCGACATTCCCGACAGCATGTAGCGGACCTACGGAAAACCAGTCTTCGGCGGAAGCCGTACGGCTGGTTTTCCTTCTATCAGGGCGATTGCTGTCGGACTTGGCGGTGATTTTGTGTGCATGCGCACAGGTGCGCTGTGCGTTTCCCTACCTTCGGGTAGAATATCTTCGATTTTGTTTGTAAGGAGACTTCAAAGTGACGCAAAAGCAATCCGTGGTCATCATCGGTGGCGGCCCTGCCGGCCTGACTGCCGCTTGGGAGCTCGTCAAGGACGGTGGCTCCGAACAGTACGACGTGACCGTGCTGGAAGCCACCCGCGAATTCGGCGGCATCTCCCGCACCGTCAAGCATGACGGCAATCGTATGGATATCGGCGGCCACCGCTTCTTCTCGAAGGACGACCGCATCATGGACTGGTGGAAGGACGTTCTGCCGCTGCAGGGCGCACCCAGCTATGATGACAAGAAGCTCCACCGCGAGCATGATATGGAGCCGGGCGGCCCGGATCCGGAAATCGAAGACAAGGTGATGCTCAAGCGCCACCGCGTGTCCCGCATCTACTGGAACCGCCACTTCCTCGACTACCCGATTTCCCTGAGCGCCAACACCCTGAAGGCCATGGGCTTCAAGCTCACCATGGTCGCCGGCTTCAGCTACCTGAAGTCCATGGTGCACAAGCTGCCGGAAACCAACCTGGAGAACTTCTACATCAACCGTTTCGGCCGTAAGCTCTACTCCATGTTCTTCGAGGGCTACACCGAGAAGCTGTGGGGCCGTCACCCGTCCGAAATCTCCGCCGACTGGGGTGCGCAGCGCGTCAAGGGCCTGAGCATCATGGGCGTGCTGAAGAACGCCTTCCAGAAGCTCCTGCCGAAGAAGCGCGACAACTCCGAAGTCGAAACCTCCCTCATCGAGGAATTCTGGTATCCGAAGCTTGGCCCGGGCCAGCTGTGGGAAACCGTCGAATCCAACTGCGAAGCCGCCGGCGTGAAGGTCATCACCGACGCCAATGTGGTGGAAATTCGCCAGAAGGACGGCAAGATCGCATCCGTCGTGTACGAGGATTCCGAAGGCAACCGCACCGAAATGGCCGCGGACGACTTCATTTCCTCCATGCCGGTCAAGGACCTTGTCAACGCCGTGGACGCCTCCGACCATCCGGCTCCGAAGGATATGACCGAAATCGCCAACGGCCTGCCGTACCGCGATTTCGTCACCGTCGGCCTGCTCGTCAAGCACCTGCGCCTGACCAACACCACCGACATTCCGACCCTCGGCAACCCGCCGATCGTGCCGGATTGCTGGATTTACGTGCAGGATCCGGGCTACAAGGTCGGCCGTCTGCAGATCTTCAACAACTGGAGCCCGTACCTGGTCAAGGACGTCGACAACACCGTGTGGATCGGCCTCGAATACTTCTGCGAGGAAGGCGACTCCTTCTGGAACATGACCGACGAGGAAGCCACCAAGTTCGCCATCCAGGAGCTCACCCGCATGCAGGTCATCAACGGCCCGCAGGACGTGCTCGACTCCCACCGCGAACGCGTCAAGAAGGCTTACCCGGCCTACTTCGACACCTACGACCGCATGCCCGAACTCGTCGACTACCTCGACTCCTTCGGCAACCTGTACTGCGTTGGCCGTAACGGACAGCACCGTTACAACAACATGGACCACTCCATGGCCACCGCCATCGAAGCCGTCAAGGACATCAAGAGCGGCGAAACGTCGAAAGACAACGTGTGGTCGGTCAACACTGACAAGTCCTACCACGAAGAAAAGTAGAAAAATAAATAACGCGTGCGTATATGCCCTTTCTCCGGCGCTCGACGTACCTTTGTACGCCTTCGGCCTCAGACGGGCGTCTTCGCACGCGTTATTTATTTTTCGCAGCGTAACTTTGATCAAGCCCATGCTTTTTGGCATGGGCTTTTTCATTGCGATTTTTATTGCGATTGCGCGGTGCGCGAACCGCACGGGCGGACCGCGCGTGCCCGCTTTGCGTTGGTCTGGGTTGCGTTGTATGGTTAGGACAGTTCGAAAACCGCGATGTTTCGCGGCGGACTTTTCATTCGACGGAAATTTTCCGCAATTCTTTTTTACAGCTGTCGCGGGCGCATGCCTGTGGAAGCCAAGGAAAGGCAGCTACCAGTGGCAACAAGCCCTAATCTCGATGATATGAAACTGCCCGAGCTCAAGGAGCTCGCCAAGCAGATGGGACTTCGTGGTGTCTCCACCATGCGCAAGACCGAACTGATCGCAACACTTCAAGCCGCCCGTTCCGGCGGCCAGGCTCCGGCCGGCGTCACCGTGCGCGCGCCAAAGTCCGCTCCCGCCGCAGACGCTGAGGTCAAATCGGCAAAGGACAAGAAGGCCGATGAAGCCAAGCAGGAGGAACGCCCCGTCCGTGCCAAGCAGGCCAAGTCCGCGGAATCCTCCGAAGTCGCGGATGCCGTGGCAGCGGTGGACGCGTTGAAGCCGAACGATGAAGCGCCGAAGCGTCGTCGCCATCGTGACGCCGAAGCCGGCGCCGACCTGCTCGCCGAACTGGGCCTTGACGATGCCGCTCCGAAGCAGGATGACCGCCGTCGCCGTCGTGATGACGACCGTAGGGACGATTTCGAGCCGCGTCGCCGCCGTCGCGTGGCGGACGGGCCGAAGAACGAAGACGTCGTGCGCGACCTTGATGACATCCTCGCCACGCTGCCGTCGCAGGAAGACGCCGACGATGATAAGCGTCGCGACGAGACCGAAGACAACGAATACCGTCACAGCCGTGGACGCAACGATCGCCGTGGCCGCCGTATGCGTGTCCGTGACCGCGATTACGACGAGCGTGACGAGCGTCGCGGCAGGGGCGATCGCAATGATCGCAACGACCGTAACGATCGCGCCGACCGCATGGACCGCAACGCCGACCGCGACCAGCGCAACGATCGTATGGATCGCGCTGACCGCGACCAGCATCGCGACGAGCCGAAGGAAGACCTCGTGCCGGTCGCCGGCATCGTCGACGTGCTCGACTCCTACGCGTTCGTGCGTACGTCCGGCTACCTGCCGGGACCGAACGACGTGTATGTCTCCATGGGCCAGGTCAAGAAGTACGGCCTGCGCAAGGGCGACGCCGTGCACGGCTCCATCCGCGCCCCGCGTGAAGGCGAACGTCGCAACCAGCGTCAGAAGTTCGTGCCGCTGCAGTCCATCGACTCCATCAACGGCATGAGCGTCGAGGAAGCGCAGCATCGTCCGCAGTTCAGCAAGCTCACCCCGCTGTATCCGCAGGAACGCCTGAAGCAGGAGACCACGCCGAACAAGCTCACCGGCCGCCTCATCGACATCGTGGCGCCGATCGGCAAGGGCCAGCGTGGCCTGATCGTGTCCCCGCCGAAGGCCGGCAAGACCATCACCCTGCAGAACATCGCCAACGCGATCGCCACCAACAATCCGGAAGTCCACCTGATGGTCGTCCTCGTGGACGAACGTCCGGAGGAAGTCACCGACATGGAACGCACGGTGCAGGGCGAGGTCATCTCCTCCACCTTCGACCGTCCGGCCTCCGACCACACCACCGTCGCCGAACTGGCCATCGAACGCGCCAAGCGTCTCGTGGAGCTCGGCCAGGACGTGGTGGTGCTGCTCGACTCCATGACCCGTCTGGCCCGCGCCTACAACATCGCCGCGCCGGCCTCCGGCCGCATCCTGTCCGGTGGTGTGGACGCGCAGGCGCTGTACCCGCCGAAGAAGTTCTTCGGCGCCGCCCGCAACATCGAAAACGGCGGCTCCCTGACCATCATCTCCTCCGCGCTGGTGGAAACCGGTTCCAAGATGGACGAGGTGATCTTCGAGGAATTCAAGGGCACCGGCAACATGGAACTGCGCCTGAGCCGTGAGCTCGCCGACAAGCGCCTGTTCCCGGCCATCGACGTGAACGCCTCCGGCACCCGCCGCGAGGAGCTCATCACCGATCCGCAGGAACTGCCAATCATCTACCGTCTGCGTCGCCTGCTGGGCGGCCTCGAGCCGGAACAGGCCTACCAGACGCTCGTGCCACGCCTGAAGAAGACAGCGACCAACCGCGATTTCATGGCGTCGCTCATCCAGCAGAGCGGCAACGCCACCAACGGCAACTGAGTCGTCGGCTGCAAGCGAATCTGAAGGTTTGAGGGGCTGCATGGCAATCGCCGTGTAGCCCCTTTCCTATGCGTACGTTTCGACGAATTTCGTGAAATTGGCCACTTTTTGGACAACGTTGTCAATTAAAAAATAGGTAAAAATACGACGAGAAAAGATAAATGGGAAAAATATATATGGTCGATATGGGGGTATGAGCTAAATAAAACAAAGATATTTCATGACAGCGTTGCGCCGTCCGGATAAACTGCGGCGATTCCGCGACGGTATGTGCGCGGTAGTGGGTATGGTAAGGAAGAAAAAGAACATGGAACTGCAGTGGGGACGGTCGATTGCGGCCGGTGCAGTGGATTGTTGGAAAAGGGGTATGAATGACCAACAGTGACAATGGTCCGGTAGACGCACGTACGGTTGCGAGCCAGCTCGACGCGACCGATGGCGTAATCCTCGACATGCTTGAAAAGGATGGCCGAGCCACGCTGTCCCACCTTTCCGAGGCGACAGGCCTGTCCGTGTCCGCCGTGCAGTCGCGCGTGCAGAAGCTTGAGCGTCGCGGCGTGATCCGCGGCTACAAGGCGGTTATCGACGACGAGCGCCGCGGCCTTGCGGTGAACGCCTACATCGCGGTCACGCCCATCGATTACTCCCAGGAAGCCGAGATTCCAGACAAGCTCAAAAACATCGACGGCATCATGTCCTGCGATTCCGTCGCCGGTTCGCCCAGCTTCATGCTCACCGTTCGCGTCGAATCGCCCAGCAAGCTCGAAGAGCTGTTGAACCTCATCCATCGCACGGTGTCGGTCAGCACCGAAACCACCATCGTGCTGCAGCGTTACTTCGCGAAGTGACCGCTGTTCGGCAGATGCCGCGGTAGGGTGCGCGGTAGGCTTATACCCATGAGCGACAGCGAACATGACTGGCTTCGGCCAGAAGAAGAAACCGAATCCGAAACCATCATCGACGCGCGCACCGCGCAGAACAACCCCGAAGTGGCCGATGTGGTGGCTAAAATCGCCTCGCTGCGCCAATCGATAGACAACGTCGACACCGCCATCGTCTCGCTGTTGGCGGAACGGTTCAAATACACGTCGCAGGTGGGTGTGCTCAAGGCGCGTGCGGGCTTCGCGCCGGCCGATTACCAGCGTGAACATGCCCAGATCGAGCGTCTGCATCGCATTGCCGACGAAGCCGGACTGGATCCGGAAATCGCCGAAATGTACCGCGAATTCGTGGTGACCGAGGCCAAGCGCCGCCACAAGCGCATCGCCGAAAACGGGGGAGACCCGGGCGTACTCGACGTTTTCGCCTGAGCCGTCCGTTTTCCGCGCGCCCCGCGCGAACGTCCATTGCCGACGGGCATGCCGGGCACTACATTAAATGCCTTGGAAAGTTGTTTCGATTGCGATTGAGAGGTCCGGCATGCGCCACGCCACCGCGAACCGTCCATCCGGTGCCCGACGCCCGCTTGCCGCGGCGATCGCGGTCGCCGTCATCACCGCCGCTCCCGTCGCGGCAGTCGGCGTGAACGACGCGATATCGGCCTTGCAACAGAATGGGCAGTACGCGGCCGATGCATCGCATGATGACGTGATGAGCGCCTACACCTCCATCGACAAACCAGGCCGCCTTTTCCTGACCAACAGCGGATCCTCCACGTCGAAACGCGTTCCCAAAGGCGTTGTCGCATTGCCGTGGAAAATATCCGCCTCCTTCACCCTCAACGGGCCCGACGTAAGCGTTTCCGACGTTTCCGGCGCTTCCGGCATGATCGGCATACGCATCGCCCTGCATGCCACGAAACCCGACGTGACCGCCAATCTGACGCCAATCGTCGCCTTCACCATTCCCGGACGCGTCGGCAGTGACGTGACCGCCGATGACGGCGTGCTCGTCTCATCCGACAACACCTCGACCCTGGTGGCTGCGGTCGGCAAACCGGGCGAGGACCTGACCTTCAACGCCTACGTGACGGCGAAGCACTTCACCATGAGCTCACTGTCCATCGCCGCGGTGGAAGGCAACGTTCAGCAATCACTGCCTGACCTGACCAAGCGCGCAACCACCTTGGTGGACGGTCTGACCAACGTCGGCTCGCAACGCAACCGCAAGCTCATCGCCCAACTGGAACAGCTCAGAGACAACGAGAAAGCGCTTGCCAAACAGACCATCGCCGTACGTTCCAAAGCGCACGATCAGGCGTTCGACGGCTACATCGACGCGTACGTGGGCTCATACACCACGCATCTGTCCGGTTCGATCGGCAACGCCACACAGCTTCCCGCCATTCTCGGCACCGCGTCCGAACTGAACGGCGATACCTCCGTAGCTAAATCCGTGGCAGACCTGGCCAACGCCGTCAACGACGTGAGCGCCGCATACCGGCATATCGGCGCGGCCGACGCCGTCGACGAGGTGATTCGCACCATCGAACAGCGTGGCACATCCGGCTTGGTGAACGAGCTCACCAAGCGCGCCGGCGAGGAACAACAGCGCGGCTCCAAAGACTACAGTGCCGGCCAATCGCAGCTGTCCGCGGCCATGATCCCGTATTCGATGGATTTCACCGACGCATACACGGCTCGGCTTAAGGAACTGGGCGCCACCGCAGGCACGGCTGGCAGCTACGAAACCCAGGCGATCGCCGACGTGCGTGTCGGCATCAAAGACAATGAGAAGCTCAAAACCGCGTCCGACAAGGTGTCCGCGGCGATGACCGCGTTGGCGGACGCCAGCGAGCACACCGGACAGGCCAGCGCATTCCACCAGATCGTGCTGCGATTCGCCGACCAGCTGGATTCGGATGACGACACGTCCGAATCGGGCGCTGCCGATGACGCTTCTGTGCTGGACACGTTGCGTTCCGCCTCTGCCAGCCAATCGTTGTGCGCGAAAGCCGAGAAACGGCGGTCCCGTGCGCAACGCAAGGCCGAACGCGCGCAGGCGAAGAACAACACCGCCGATTCGACCAGCTTGGTCGATGACAAGAACGCCATCAGCATGGATGATGTGATGAGCTACGCGGGCGGACTACGCCCGTCGTTCGGCGCCGCAGCGGACACCACGTCGAAGAATGTGGCGAAAGTCGGGGGAGTGGACGGCTCTTCGAAGAACAGCGGTGGCGATTCGTCCGACGGTTCGGCGGATTCGTCCGCCAGCTCGCTACCAATTACCGGCTATGGCTTGGCGAAAACCGGTTTCACGCCGGATAATGGCGATTTGATTGACGAGACGGTCGAATTGGCCGCCGCTGCGGAAGTTTTCGACGATGCGCTGCAGGCTGGATTGGGTGGGAACGGTTCCGGAAATTCGTCCGCTGGCCCGCAGTACCTCCTGTCCGTTCCGGTGCTGTAGAGCACGCGGTTTGTGCGATGCGCTAAATCCGATAGTGCTCCGTCGCTTACGTGGTACGTTTCGGGGTTTTTGATTGCGATTTCCGCCTCCGCTTGTGCCTTCGTTGAGATTACGCCCATAAAAACCATTTTTCGCGTACGGGTTTGTGCGCAGGGGGCAGGAATGTACGCTGAGAACAGCCGAGAACGGGATAAGGACGGTTCTATGCGCGCACGTCTTGCGATTTAGGGCGATTCTGCACGGACGTGAGCAAAAGGGGATATGATTTCGACCGTTTTGCCTGCGATTTATACCCCTTTTCGCTCACGAAAGCATTTTTCCCGCGATTTTGACTGAATATGAGCAAAAGGGGGCACGGTTGGTTGCAGACAGTGACGGGATATACGAGGGGCCTCTCCTTCATGCAAAGGAAAGGCCCCTCGTATGTGGGTGAAGTGAGCGGCTGCGCTACAAAAGCCGCTGGCGGCTCACCTCAGAGACTCACTTCTTCGGTTTCTTGGCCGGCGGTTCGCCTAGCTCGCTTTCGGCGACCGTCACATCGGCGGCCTCGTCCTCACCCTCGGCGGCAGCCGGTGCGGTGAAGGCGATCGGTCCGGTCACGCGACCAGCTTCGGCGATATCGCCCAGCGCGGCCTCGATGGACCCGCGCACATCGTCGGCAACGGCAAGCGTCACAGACAAGATTGGGGTCTTCATCGAAACCTTGGCCTTCGACTTGATGCCACGCAGCGCGGCCAGAGCCTCACCGGCATGAGCAAGCAGATCGGCGGATGCGTCGCCGGCGGCGGCCGCGTACACGTCGGCCACAGGCCATGCTGCGCGGTGCACGGAGCCTTCGCCCTCATGCATCCAGCTCCACACTTCTTCGGTGGCATACGGCAGGTACGGGGCCAGCAGGCGCGCGAACGCATCAAGACCCAGGCCCAGCGTGGTGCGTGCGGACTTCACCGCGGCCTCGCTCGGCACGTTGCCGGTGGAATCGGCGGTGCCGTAGGCGCGGTTCTTGACCAGCTCGATGTAGTCGTCGCAGAACTGCCAGAAGTAGTTCTCGATGACTTCCAGAGCCTTGGAATGCTCGTAGTTGTTGAGATCGTCGGTGGCTTCGCGGACCACGGCGGCCATCTTGGACATCGCGGAACGGTCGATCGGCTCGGTCACGTCGGCCGGGTTCCATGCGGCGACTGCCGGAGCGCCCACGTGATGGTTCTCGTCCTCACGGCCGATGGCCAGCGCGAACTTGGTGGCGTTGAGCAGCTTGATGGCAAGACGACGGCCGATCTTCATCTGGCCTTCGTCGTACGTGGCGTCCAGGCCCAGACGTGCGGCCGCGGCCCAGTAACGCACCGCGTCGGCGCCGAACTGCTTGATCGGCTTGTCCGGCACGACCACGTTGCCCTTGGACTTCGACATCTTCTTGTGGTCCGGATCGAGGATCCAGCCCGACAGCGTGGTGTTGGACCACGGCAGGCACTTGTTCTCCAAGTGCGCGCGGTCCATGGTGGAGAACAGCCAGGTACGGATGATGTCCTGACCCTGCGGACGCAGGTCCATCGGGAAGGTGGCGTTGAAAATGGCCTGGTTCTCTTCGCCCGGCTCCTCCCAACGGGTCACGATCTGCGGGGTGAGCGACGAAGTCGCCCAGGTGTCCATGATGTCCGGCTCGGCGGTGAAGCCACCCGGCACGTCACGCTGATCCTCGGTGTAGCCTTCCGGCACATCGTCGGTCGGGTCGATCGGCAGACGGTCCTCGCTCGGGGTGATCGGATGGTCGTAATCGGCGGTGCCATCCTCCTTCACCGGGTACCACAGCGGGAACGGAACGCCGAAGAAGCGCTGACGGGAGATCAGCCAATCGCCGTTGAGGCCGTGCACCCAATTCTCGTAACGCACGCGCATGAAGTCCGGGTGGAAGTTCAGTTCCTTGCCGCGTGCGATGAGCTCGGCGTTCAGCTTCTCGTCGGTGCCGCCGTTCTTCAGGTACCACTGGCGGGAGGTGACGATTTCGAGCGGCTTGTCGCCCTTCTCGTAGAAGTTCGTCATACGCTTGGTCGGGGTCGGCTCGCCGTCCAGATCGCCGGCAGCGCGCAGCTCGTCGACGATGACCTTACGTGCGGAGAACGTGGTCTTGCCCGCGGTCTCCTGGAAGATACGCTTGCCTTCCTCGGATTCGATCCAATCCGGGGTGTCCATGACGATGCGGCCGTTGCGCTGGATGATGGAACGCAGCGGCAGGTTCAGATCGCGCCACCATTCGACGTCGGTGACGTCGCCGAACGTACAGCACATGGCGATGCCGGCGCCCTTGTCCATTTCCGCCGCCTTATGCGCCAGAATCGGCACCTTCACGTGGAACAGCGGGGAGTAGACGTACTGGCCGAAATACTGCTTGTAACGCTCGTCGTCCGGGTGCGCGATCAGCGCGCCGCAGGCGGCCAGCAGTTCCGGACGGGTGGTCTCGATATAGATCGGGGTGCCGTCTTCGAAACGGAACGCCACCTTGTGGTAGAAGCCCGGATATTCGCGCGATTCCAGTTCGGCCTGGGCCACTGCGGTCTGGAACGTCACGTCCCACAGACCCGGAGCGTCCTTCTGATACGCTTCGCCACGGGCCAGGTTGCGCAGGAACGCCTTCTGGGCCACGCGCTGCGGATGCTTGCCGATGGTGTGGTAGGTCTGCGACCAGTCGATGGACAGGCCGAGGGAGCGCCACAGCGCCTCGAACTGCTTCTCGTCCTGGGCGGTGAGCTTCTCGCACAGCTCGATGAAGTTCTTACGGGAGATCGGCACCTGGTCCTTGGCGTCGATCTTCTTGCCGTCCGTACCCTCGAACGGCGGCACGAAATTCGGATCGTACTTCAGGGACGTATCCACGCGCACGCCGTAATAGTTCTGCACACGGCGTTCGGTCGGCAGGCCGTTGTCGTCCCAGCCCATCGGGTAGAACACGTCGTAGCCGTTCATGCGCTTGAAACGTGCGATCACATCGGTGTGCGTGTAGGAGAACACGTGGCCGACGTGCAGGTGGCCCGAAACGGTGGGCGGCGGGGTATCGATGGAATAAACGGCCTTACGGTCGCGGGTGCCCTGGAACTTGTAGACTCCGCTCTCGTCCCAGACTCCGCGCCACTTGTCTTCGAGACCGTCCACGCCGACCTTGTCGGGCAGCGGCGTGAGGTTCGCGTTGATGGTGTTATCTTGGCTTTCAGTCATAGTCGCTAGTCTAGAAAGCGAATGTGACAACTGCCGTCGTATCAGCGCCTATCGAACCGAATGCCGGAATCGCAGGCAAATCGCGGAAAATCCACATAAAAAACCGTGGAAAAATCAGTGCAGCGTCAATCTGTTCAACGGCAGCAGACGATCGGTCAGATTCTTCGGATACCCCTGCAGCCCATCGGAAACGGCAAGGAAGTTCTTGCGCGTGTACAGCCAGTCGCTGGCCGCGTTTTCGCTGACGGCGCGCGCGTAATCGCGCATGCGGGCCTGATAATCGTTGTCGTTGGTCGCGGCCATGGCATTGGCGTAAGCCTGCTGCGCGTCGCCGTTCTCGAAATGGAACACGGACTGGCCGTTGTCGAAGACGCTTGCGTCACCTTCGTCGCTCATGGTGGTCAGCGCGATGTTATAGGTGCCGGCGTTCATGCGTTCCGTCACGTCCGCGGCGGAATCGAGCACTTCCAGATTGGTGTTGATATTGAGGTTTTCGATGGCGGTTTTCACGTCGTTGCCGATGCTTTCGTATTCCTTCGGCACCAGAATGTCGATTGGCGCGATGTAGTTCACTCCGAAATACGTGCGCATCCGTTGCCCCTGTTCAAGGTTGTAGGGGTACAGGCCGCTCAGGTCCTCATACCCGTCTTCCAGCGGGCTGATCGGCCCTCCCAGCGGCGCGTACGCGTCGGGCGCGTTCTTGGCGATGGTCTTCGCATCGATGGCGTATCGCGTCATCTTGCGGATCTGCTCGTCGGAGAAGGGGCTGTTGTTGTCGTTGTTGAACGCGAGCATCACCTTGTCGAAGCTGATGCCGCTGTCCGCGGTAATACCGTTGGTTTTGCCCAGTTCCGAGGCGGTTGAAGCGCTCAGCGGCAGCGCCATGCTGATTTTGCCGGCTTTCATGGCATCGGCCATGGATTCCTCGTTGGCGTAGTAGTAGAGCGTCACTTGCGATGATGCGGCTTTTTTGCCCCAATACGAGTCGTTGCGTTGCAGCACGATTTGCGATTGGTCCGCGGTTGACACGGTGAATGGTCCCGATCCGACCGCTGATTTCGCATAGTTGGTTTTGCTTTCCGCGTCGTACACGATGCCTGCACGGCCGGCCAGCGCGCGCAACAGCCGCGGATTCGGCTTGGCGAGCGTGATGACCACCGTATTCGCATTGGGATTGGTGATTTCCTTCAGATCACCAAGCTGGTCGGCTCCCACGTAATGGTTGTTGACGGCGTTCTGCAGCGACCAGACCACGTCGGACGAGTCGAGTTTGTGCCCATTGGCGAACGTCATGCCGCCGTTCAACGTGAACGTGTACGTGAGACCGTCGTCGGAAGCCTGCCAGGAGCTGGCGATTCCCGGCTGCAGCTTGTTGGTTTCGCTACGTGACACCAGCGTTTCGTATACGTTGCCGAGCAGCGCTTGCTCCACGGCGGTGCCTTGTTCGGTGCGGATGTCAAGCGATTTCGGCGCGTCGCCTTCGATACCGACGGTCACCGACGAGTCGGAGACGAGCGTGTCGAAGGATGTGATGGGATTCTTGCGGCCTGTCAGCGACAGTCCCAGCCACAGCAGCACACTGAGCACGATCGCGACGCCGAAGAAGATCAGCCAGCGCGTCGCCTCGGCTTTCAGATTACGTTTCCGCCCGTTTTCATCCATGCACCCGAGTCTAGTTGACGCGTGCTACACGCCCGATGGCCGGGTGCGATTCGACGGAGTGCCGGCGTGGCGGCTGGCATGCGTCGGAATCACGCGGCGAACGCGCCCGGACACGTGTCGTTGAGGGGGCAGTCGGCGCAATCCGGTTTTCGCGCATGGCAGATGGCACGGCCATGCAATATCAAACGGTGAGACAGATCGGTCCATTCTTCGGGAGGGAAGCAGGCGGTGACCTCACGTTCGATGGCCACCGGGTCAGGGGAGGGGCTCGCCCAGTCGGACCGCCACCGCAATCGCCCAGTCACACGAATCACATGCGTGTCCACAGGAAAACCGGGCACGCCGAACGCGTTGCCCAACACCACGTTCGCGGTTTTGCGGCCCACGCCCGGCAGGCTGACCAGCGAAGCCATATCGGCCGGCACCTCGCCCCCGAATCGCACGCACAACTCATGCGACAGCCCGATGATATTGCGCGCTTTCGTACGGAAGAAGCCGATGGTGCGGATGATGTCCTCGACGTGCTCGGGATTCGCGGCGGCAAGCTCCGCCGGACCGGGATATTCGCCGAACAGTTCCGGCGTGACCATGTTCACGCGCTTGTCGGTGGTCTGCGCGCTCAACACCGTAGCCACCAGCAGTTCGAAAGGAGAATTGAAGTTCAACGCGCATTTCGGATCGGGAATCTCCACGCACAACTGCTCGTATTCCTGATGCATGCGCGCGATCCGCGCCTTCTTCGATTCCCGAGGCATGCCTCCCAGCCTACCCCTCGCATGCGGACGAACGCGGGAAACCTGCGGAAACGTCGCAATCGGCAAAAACAGCGAAAATCCATCGAAAAAACGACAGAAAATCAGCAAAAAACAACAGGAAATCAGCAAAAAACAACAGGAAATCAGCGAAAGGCCAACGAAAACAAACGAAACCCGTCGAACATCAACGGAATGATCGCAAGAAAAAGTCAGCTTTCGCCGGACTCGCCGTGAGCCGCATCCTTGGCCGCGGCCTCATGCTCATCCTCTTCCGGCGGATCGAAACGATAGCCGACGTTGCGCACGGTGCCGATGAGATGCTCGTACTCGCCGCCCAGCTTGGCGCGCAGACGACGGATATGCACGTCCACAGTGCGGGTGCCGCCGTAATAGTCGTAGCCCCACACCTCCTGCAGCAGCTGCGCGCGCGTGAACACGCGGCCCGGATGCTGCACCAGATACTTGAGCAGCTCGAACTCCTTGTACGCCAAGTCGATCGGATGGCCGTGCAGACTGGCCGTATAGCCATTCGTATCCACCACCAAATCGCCGGAACGGATCAGACCATCCTCGTTCTGCACGCCCTGCTCGCCCGAACCGGACGCCGCGTTGACCGGCGCGTTGCCACGTTCGGAAACCAGGCGCAAACGCCCCTCCACCTCGGCGGGGGACGCCGTAGCCACCACCACATCGGCAATGCCCCACTGCGAATTGACCACGGTGAAGCCGCCCTCGGTGAGAATGAGCACGATCGGCGTGGACAGTCCCGACGCGTGAATCAGACGGCACAGCGTTTTGGCGGTGGCCAGGTCGTCACGCGCATCAAGAAACAGAATGGTGTTCTCCGGCATTTTCACCAGGCTGGCCGCATCCATCGGCAACACGCGCACGCGGTGGGAAAGCAGCGCCAACGAGGGGAGAACGGTAGCTGGATCGCTAGCGAACGTCATAAGCGTAAGATCCGTCACGTCAGCTCCCTTTTGTTCTAAACTGATGCCGCGATTGTACACGCAAAATGTATTATCGGCGTTTCATCGATTGTAACTGAAGTATGTGGACACATACGGCTACATTTATTCATATTGCATACGTATTGACCACAATATAAAAAGGGGGTCCGAGATGACCGCTCCGCAGGCCGTTTCCCAGCAAAACCCGTCGAAGGTCGCTTTCGGCAAAGTATTGGCGATCCAGATCGTCGCGTACGTGGTATTGGTGGCGCTCGCGCTCGTTCCCGGCATCGCATACGGCGATTCCGCCAATCCCGCCGTGGTGCCGTTCATCATCATCGGATCGCTGGCGATGATCGCGCTGCTGGTAGTGTTCAGCCCGTTCCGCGACGGCACCGCCGGACACGTGATCGCCGTCATCGCCGGCCTGCTGTCGGTGGTGTGCGCCACGACGATGACGCTCGGACGGGCGATTTTCGCCGCCGACGCGACCGGCGGCAAGGACTTCTCCATGGAGGACGGCTGGATCGCCGGCGTCGGCGGCCTGCTGATCCTGCTGATCGTGATCTCCTTCGGACGCCAGATGGCCCGCGAAAACCGCACGCACCTCATCCGCTCGCTGTCGCACAGCGTGGTCGAAGGCGTTGCGATGATCGCCAGCGCAGGCTGGTGCTTCCTGCCGACGGTACTGAAGGCGATCGGCACGGTCGCGTTCGTCGTGGCGCTGCTGGTGATCGTGGCGCTCGCCGTCTGCTCGTACTTCTGGCATCGCGACGCCGACCCCGAACCGACCGCGCGCGATCCGTGGATCGGCATCGCGATACTGCCGGTCATGATCGCCGGTGCCGTGGTAGGCATCGCCGCGCTCGCCGTCGTGACGTTCTGACGATTTGGCGGTTGCGTAATCGCCATAATTCACGTATTTAAAAAGCCCGTAATCATTGCGATTGCGGGCTTTTCCGTTGCGCTGCGTGCGCTGCTGTGGGCTGTAGCGTCAGCCGAGGAAGCCGAGATGTTCGAACAGCACTTTCAGGCCGATGAGGATCAGCACGACGCCGCCTGCGATCTGCGCCGGCTTCTGCCAACGCGAGCCGAACACGCGGCCGATATACAGGCCGGCGGCGGAGAACAGGCCGGTGGTGATGCCGATGATGACCACCGACAGCCAGATGTTGAGCGTCATGAAAGCGAAGCTCACGCCGACCGCGACTGCGTCGATGCTGCAGGCCACGGCGAGCGGCAGCATGTGCTTCCAATCGAATTCAGGGGTTTCCTTGGCGTTCTCCTCGTCCTCTTCGAACGCCTCGCGTACCATATTGCCGCCGATTAGGGCGAGCAGGCCGAAAATGATCCAATGGTCCACGGCGGTCACGTATTTGCTGAACGTGCTGGCCGCGAAATAGCCCAGCAGCGGGAACAGCGCCTGGAATCCGCCGAACCACAGGGCGGTTTTGAGCGCGTCCAGACCGCGCAGCTTCTTGACGGTCAGGCCTTTGCCGATGGAGACGGCGAACGTGTCCATGGACACGGACACGCCAATAAGCAGAATCTGAATGAGCATAGCTGGTGAAAAGGTTCATCCCGCCGGTCTCCCCACGGGATGGGCCTCGACGGATTGCGTTCCGCCTACGCCTAGGAGTACCGACACAGAACTGCCGCACGCGGATCGATGGTGTCCCGCAGGCTTTGAATTCAGCGAATACTGTTCGCATGCCGTAAATTACAAGCCACCACTATAACGCACAAGCCGCCCTTGAAACAAGAGCGGCTTGTTATCGTCTATCGTCGAGTCGGAATTATTTCGACTCACTTCTCGCTTCCGCATGCTGCGCATGCGGCTTCGCCGCATAGCTGCTCACTTCGGCTACTGACAGCGCACCGCGCTGTCAGCTTCACGCCTCAGCGAGGCGCTTGCGGGCTGCGACGATTTCCTCCTCGGCCTTAGCGGCACCGGTCCAGTAGTCGCCCGGCTTGACTTCCTTGCCCGGCTCCAGAGCCTTGTACTGCTCGAAGAAGTGCTTGATTTCAGCCTTGTGGTACTCGGACACGTCGTCGACGTCCTTGATGTCGTCGAAGCGGACGTCGGCCGGCACGCACAGCACCTTGTCGTCTCCACCGGCCTCGTCGACCATGTGATACAGGCCGACGGCGCGGCACTCAACCACGCAGCCCGGGAACACGGAGTTCGGAATCATGACCAGGGCATCGAGCGGATCGCCGTCCTCGCCCAGGGTACCGTCGATGTAGCCGTAGTCATCCGGGTAGCCCATGGAGGTGAACAGGGTACGGTCCAGGAACACGCGACCGGTCTCGTGATCCACTTCGTACTTGTTCTTGGAACCGCGCGGGATCTCCACCACGACGTTGAAGGTTTCTGCCATTGTTTTCTCCTTGATCGAATGATCAGCAGTAGTTCGTTACTTAGAATACCCGCTTTCGCGCCATATCGGCACCATTTTCCGGATACCTATATGAATGGTGCTCAGTGCTGGGGAGATAAGGCGTGATGCGCTCGCTGGTCAACATCTTTTTGGCCGATTGTGATTGACTATCCTGCCTTGGAACGTTGGAAGAACAATTCCGTAGGTGGTTTTGCTCTTCCGTAGGTGGTTGGCTCTGGTATCCCTGCGGCAAAAAGGCTTGATTTCAGCCATTCTGTTTGCGTGGATTGACCGGAGAGCACCTACGGAATCAAAAAACCACCTACGGAATGCACAAAGCCGGGTTGAAAACGTGAGAAACGTCTTCAACCCGCCCTTGATCTATGTGTTTTGCGCTGGCTGGGTGCTAGGCAGAGTGCCTAGCATCCAAACTCACTCAGTCCTCGACCACCGTCAGCACGTGCGCCACGTCGGCCCACGGTGCCAGTGAGACGTAGTTGTCCCAGCCCCAATCGAACTCGCGTCCGGTCAGTTCGTCACGCACCTAGGTGCGGACTGGCAAGGAACTGTTGCCGATTTGTTATTTCAGGAGATAGCAGAGCAGCCCGTATCATGAAAGTGCATTTTCGACGTTTTGATAAGTCTTTTGCCTTCATCGGAAAAATAAGGCGCGAGCGGGGTTGATAGACATGATGCAATTACCATAAGCTTATGGTAGAAAACTCCGTAATCTTACAAACGTTGAAACTAAGCCTGAGTGATTAGGTGAGCGATTGTAGTCATTGCGGTATCACGGTATGCTGTAAGACCGTCCTGCGGATATTCCGCCATCGTTGGGCGGGTATATAGTGCGTCGTCGGTTGGCAAGGTGGTTGCTCAATCCAACCGAATTCGCATTCGTCCAGCTGAATGGTGGCCATCGGTGTGGTCGGTGTCCATTAAAGGTATGGCGGCTTCCAGCGTCCACTGGTCATCGGAGGCGGAGGCGGATAATTCGCCGTCTAATGCCGCGAGTCGTGTTTGATATGAGCGTATGCCTGTGCCATTGCCAAATTGATTGTTGGTGGCATTGTCTTGCGGATGCTTTGAGGTGCTGTTCTTTAAAAGAGGCGTATCGCTGGCGCTGATATGTAATGTGCTGGCGTTGACATACGCAGTGATGACATAGCCATGTGAGGGATCCGCATGTTTGAGTATATTGCCGAAGATTTCTTTGATGAGTTGCTTGATGATAATGCTTTTGCCAGGTGTTGTTGTCAGGTTGTCGGATCCGTCCGCTGCAATAATGCCGTCGAAACCAGCCTTGGCGAGTTTCATACGTTCTTGTTCTAGCAGTTCGATGATGTTGATTGTGGTGATATCGATTTCGGATGTGGAGCAACTGCCATCGTCTTTGCGGAGTGTGGTTATGGCGGTCCTTGAACAACTCAATGCCTCTATGAGACTATCTCTGATGTCAAGTAATGCCATGTTTTCTGCGATCTCAGGGTTTCTCTGACTGTTTGGATTTTCATTCTTTAAAAGGTTTATTTGGTGGATTGCGTAGGTAAGATCGTTGCATACGATGTCGTGCAGCTCTTCTGCGATTTCTTCCTTCCATTTGTGGATGGTCAGTTGATTGATGGCGCGTTTTTGATTCTGATGGAGACGAATGGCGCACCCGATTATGGCTAGGGTCAAGAACGTAGTATCGAACATGACGAGTGCGCTCTTGTCTGTATGAGGTTGGAAAAATAAGATGCTTGTGGCGAACAAGAGGATGCTGATTGCTGAAGGGATATTGATATATCCGAGAATTACCGTGGCGGACAGTCCCGCGAATACAAAGGAGTAGGGCAGTACTGGTTTTATGCTAACTGCAGTAATCCACAATATGATGATTATTATTGATCCTGTATAGGGGAATTGAATAAAAAGAACGATTGAGCATAGTTCTATGCAGATAAAAACAATGGAAAATACTGTAAATTGATGATAGTATCCACTGATAAGTTCTAGAGAATACAATAGAAACAATGGAAAAGCTATGTATAAAGATAATTTTTTTGGCAAGCTACGATTCATGTCGTAGCATAATTCTTTGATTGATTTTATAAAATGTCGTATTTTTTGCATAGTCGAATTATCTCTGATCTATTCTTTGTGCCTATTTTTTTCGAGACTCTGTGAATGTAAGAAAATACGGTATTGGAAGAAATGCCAAGTTGCGAAGCAATTTCTGAAGTATTGTTATTTTGCGTGTAAAGGCGAAGCACTTGAAGTTCTCGCGGGCTGAGCTGCTTGATCTGAGAGAATGAAGAAGGTTGTTCTGCCAGTATGTCATGCGCTTGTTTCGCGGTTGGGAACGAATTTGGTTCAGCGGATTTGCCTTGTGCCACGATGGGCAGTACTTTATTGCAGACATGTGCCAAGTTTTCTTTGGCGATAAGAGCTTGACCGCCGGCAAGCGCTAAATCAGTCTTGTACCGTTCAGGATCATATGCAGTGATGCCGATGATGCCGATGTCGGCGGTTCGTTTTCGTATCTGAGTGCATACGGATATGCCAGTAGCATCGTTCAACGCCATGTCAAGCAAGAGAACATTTGGCTTGTCGTTGGTGTATATACATCGATGGATCGCTTCTGCCGCAGAAGTGGTTTGCCAGATGACATGATACAAAGGTGAGCTGCCGTCAATCCACCGCGCGATTGCCCGTAAGCTCCATGAGTCATTGTCCAGAACGGCGATGGAAATACCTTCAGTCATATAACGTGAGTGTAGTCGTGGGCCAATTGATCCATAGTGCCATGTGATGAAAATCTTTACATTGCCTTGTTTTGCTATTGCGGAAACAGATTAAAACTTTAAGTGGATTCAACACAATTATGAGAAAAGATATATAGATGAGAGAGATCGCATTAGGAATGATGGCTGTGATGTTGATGGGAGGGAATGTCGACAATGTTTCCGTGTTCAACAGTTGGGATGGGCGAATGTCATATTTGTCTGTTTCTAGAGTTGTGAATTGCCCATCTGGAATTCCTAAGTGGATCTGTTCTTTGTGGAATGCATAAAGAATTTCATTACATAAGATGAACTGGCTTCCTTGAATTATCTTATTATTGCCT
Organism: Bifidobacterium adolescentis ATCC 15703; assembly: GCF_000010425.1. Taxonomy (NCBI): domain Bacteria; kingdom Bacillati; phylum Actinomycetota; class Actinomycetes; order Bifidobacteriales; family Bifidobacteriaceae; genus Bifidobacterium; species Bifidobacterium adolescentis. The sequence continues at coordinate 1,816,696 of NC_008618.1, read as the reverse complement.
TTGTCTTTATTGACATAGCAGAGAAAGGTTTCAACGATGAAATCACGTATTGCAGGCCGAGTGGTTGCAGTTGCAGCAGCTGTGGCTGCTTCTTGTTGTTTTATAACACCGGCGTTTGCTGGGAATGTAGGAAAAACATCATGGAGCGCATATCTTACAGGTTGGAATACGGCAGATACGCCAAATCGTCAAAAACAAGATGCTTCAAATGGCTATATTAAAGCTGATCATGTGTCTGGTGATCGGACGATACGTGCGTGGATGCTTGGGTATGCAAATGAAGATGTGGAATCCGGCGTTGTAACTCTTACTTCAGGCCAAGAGGGTTGGGTCACCAACCAAGTATATAAGAATTTCGGTAAGAAACAGGTCCATATGCGTTTGCAAGCGGCGCATGCGTACTCTGGTGCAACGGAAACATCGGGTAAATGGAGCCCCGATAACTGAGCATGGTTGTGTGGCGTAGAAGATTGCTCTTCTACGCCACGCTGTTTGGATTCGGGAAGACGAAGGGGTCTTGATGGATTGGCGGTTGATGAGAAATCAGTTGGTTGGGCAACTGCGAAGTGCCCGGATGATTGGTGTAATCGTCATATCCTGTATGTTGGTCGCTGTCCAATATCTAACCACGTATAGGGCGAGTTATGTCACTCCCTCGAGCGAATCTACATTGCTACGGGATGTGATGCTATTCAGTCAATACGGGACAGGCGGTGGCATGTATCTGCTGTTGCTGCCTTTCCTATCTGCTCTCTTAGGAGGTAGCGTCGTATCGTTGGAACGGCACGCCGGGCGGCTCCCCATGGTCGTGATTCGAGAAGGACGAGGACGTTTTGTAACGACTGCGATGTCATCTGGATTCGTACTTGGTGGTGTGGGTGGAATAATGCCGATGATTGCGAATCTATCAATAGCTGCTATGCGCAATCCTCATTTGAATTTTATCGATGGTGTATCGGCGGATGCGCGAGGGCGCGTGTATAGCAGCAAATATATTTTGATTTCTTCTGATTCTTGGATATATCCGTTGTATGAGTTCAATCAGGTGTTATGCATACTATGCGTGGTGTTGTTGATATTTGTGATTGCCGGACTTTTCTCCACGGTGGCCGTTGGCGTGTCCTTTTTCATGCAACGCAAATATACGGAAGTGTTGGTTCCGTTCGTACTGAGTCTTGTATGGTGGATGCTTCCTTCTCTTACGGGGGGTAAGATACCGGACCAGTGGAGCCATGTTATCTTTCTGGACTTTGCTCCAGGTGCAGACCATTCTGTGCGTTGGCAAAATTATGTGGGCATTGTGCTTTCGACGGCGCTCTTACTTGCATTGTCTACCGTACTGGCGTGTGTGGAAAGGTATCGTGATGCTTTGTGATGGTTTTGCTTCCGTACGGTATTCCACCATTGGTATGAGAATCAGTGCCATATTGGTTATGGTGGTGGGATTTGCGTATGGCATTTCATTATTATTCGACCCTCACGATTTCGTATCTGACTACATCGGATTTATGAAGCAGGGAGCTTCGGCCACAGTACTTCCGATTTGTTTGATGGCAATGTGTTTGGGCCGTGTCCGATTTAGGACGTTTGAATTGGTGCGTCGGAATCCCCGTGACGAGCTTGGTGAAAATGTTATATGGCTGAACATGATGTCTTGCATATGCGCCGCATATGGTGGCCTCGTTTTTGCTGTCATGGAATTTGTCATTAAAAGACAATCTGCATCTGTTCTGCATGGGTCTTTGACTGCAATGCTAGTAGTTCAATGCTTGATGATGAATATTTCAATAGGCTTGGTCCAGTTATTGCTGAGCTACATGGGATTAGTCATGGAACATGTCGCCGCGGTGCTGATTGCGCTTTTTGCTATTGCGCAGTGGTTATTGACTCCGTTGGTTGATGGAGCAGCTCGTATGATGTTCTATTTTTGGTACCCGATCAGTCCAGACTGGTCAGATATTGTTATCTGCCAAGTCATTCCATGCTTTGGATTCTGCTCATTGCTCATTATGGCCTGTATCGTGGCGTTCAACTCCAGAGATCGGCTGAAAAACTAATGCATGCTATATGTCGCATCGGACAGGTTTGTGGCCGTAAAAAAGGTCTGCGAATGCTGATATTCGTCATTTACGCCATATTCGCTTCACGCTTTTACTACAGTGCGCAGGATACAGGTATCTTTATGGGGATGTTTCGCATTGCTCCTGCAATGAGTCATCCGGATCTTACCTTGAATATGTATCCGTTGCTGTTTATGGTCGGGGGAATAGCGCTTGCCTTGGAACAGTGCTCTGAATATCTGATGATTCCTGATTATCTGGTGTATGTCAGAAGTCGTCGAGGATGGTCTCATTTTTGTCGATATTGTGCGCTGCTGCTGTGCTACTGTGCCCTGTTCACTGGTGTGCAGTTAATTATCGCGGTAATGATTGTTTCTAGGGATCGGCAGGAATGTCTGTTGATGACTGCGATTTGTGCGGCTTTGACGCTTGCCGTACTGATGCTCATCATCAATATTGGTTATTTGCTGAATTGCCGGGTAATGGGCTATGCCACAGCTGCTGCGCTGTATACTGCCTTGCTTTCGTTAGATGGGGTTCGACGATGGTTGATATCCTCGTGGATTGGCATCCTCCCATGTTGGGTACCTGTTTTGACGGTTCTTTTTTTGGCGCTCGCTATGGTGAATCTCATTGTTTTTGAGCATGTGGAAATGTATTGAGTTCCAGTAAAACAAAGTGTTGATTGCAATATGGCGCAATGCAAAGGAGGAATGACAAAATGTATGTCAAGATCCGTCATCTTACAAAAACCATCAAACGCAAAGTGGTATTGCGTGACGTGAATGCTGAATTCGAACGGGGTAACATCTACGGCATTGTTGGTCCTAATGGGTCAGGAAAAACAATGCTGTTGCGCGCGATTTGCGGTTTTATCCGGCCGGATAATGGTACGGTGAGCATTGATGGTAAACCCGTGGAATTCAATAAGAAATTACCTGAATCCGTAGGAGTAATTATCGAGAATCCTGGATTCATTCCCAGCCAGAGTGCTATGGAGAATCTTCGGTATCTTGCCGACATCAACCACGCCTTTGATCAGGATGAGATCATGCGTTTGCTGGACTTATTTGGTTTACGGAACCACGCGCAAGAACAAGTGCGATCTTACTCTTTGGGTATGCGGCAAAAGCTGGCGATTGTGCAGGCATTGATGGAACATCAACCTTTGATTTTGCTCGATGAACCGACTAATGGCCTTGATGAGCATTCTGTCTCGGTGTTTCTGGAGGAGATGAAGCGTCAGCGTGATATGGGTCGAACCGTATTGATTGCCAGTCATCATAGCGATGAGCTGTCTCAAATCGCGGATCATCTATACCTTATGTCAGACGGGGTGCTGTCTTCCTCTGATGCCGATTGCTGATAGAGCCACGGAGCTATCAATAGCGAGGTGCATGTGAAGCGCGGGTGAGCCATTTGAATGGTCTGCCCGCGCTCCTTGTTAAAGTCGGCTGGGACCAAAAATCAGTCCTCGACCACCGTCAGCACGTGCGCCACGTCGGCCCACGGTGCCAGCGAGACGTAGTTGTCCCAGCTCCACTCGAACTCGCGTCCGGTCAGCTCGTCGCGCACCTTGAGCGGCTTGTCGGTGGCGAAACCGAAGTCCGGCAGCTCGATGTGGATGATGGACTGATGCGCGTTGTGGCCGTCGAGGTTCACCACCACGATCACCGTATCCGGCTTGCCGGTACCGGTAAGCTCGGCCGGGGTCTGGCGCAGGAACGCCACCACGCCCGCATCGTCGCTCGGCAGGACGTGCAGGTTGTGGTAGCTGCGGCATGCCGGATGCTCGGAACGGATTTTGTTGAGCGAGGTGAGCAGCTCGGAGATGCCGTACTTGTCGGCCTCGTCCCAATCGCGCACCTTGACTTCGTACTTCTCGTTGTCGATCTGCTCTTCGAAGCCCGGACGCTGCTTGTTCTCGATCAGCTCATAGCCGTTGTAGATGCCCCAGCTCGGAGAGCCCATCGCGGCGAGCGCCGCGCGCACCGCGTGACCGGCGATACCGTTGTCGCGCAGGTAGGCGGTCATGATGTCCGGCGTGGACGGCCAGAAGGTGTTGTGCTGGTAGAAACCACCGTCGCCGTTGGTCTCCTCCAAGTACTCCTCAAGCTCCTCCTTGGTGTTGCGCCACGGGAAGTAGCAGTGCGACTGCGTGAAGCCGGCATAGCTCAGCGCGCGCATCATGCCCGGACGGGTGAACGCCTCGGCCAGGAACAGCGTCTCCGGATGCTTCTTCGTCACGGCGGCGATCACGTCCTGCCAGAAACGCACCGGCTTGGTATGCGGGTTGTCCACGCGGAAGATCGTCACGCCGGCCTTGATCCACAGGCCCATGATGCGTTCGGTTTCCGCTTCGATGCCTTCCATGTCGGCGTTGAAATCGATCGGGTAGATGTCCTGGTACTTCTTCGGCGGATTCTCGGCGAATGCGATCGTTCCGTCCGGCTTGGTGCGGAACCAGTTCGGATGCTGCTTGACCCACGGGTGGTCAGGTGAGCACTGCAGCGCGAAGTCGAGCGCCACTTCGATGCCCAGCTTGTGCGCGTAATCGCAGAACGCCTTGAAATCGTCCATGGTGCCGAGCAGCGGGTCGACGGTGTCGTGGCCGCCTAGCTCGGAGCCGATGCCGAACGGGGAGCCCGGATCGTGCGGTCCGGCGATCAGCGTGTTGTTGCGGCCCTTGCGGTTGGTCACGCCGATTGGGAAGATCGGCGGCAGGTACACGATGTCGAAGCCTTCGGTCTTCGCGCGGTCGAGGCCGGACAGCGCCGTCTTCAGCGTGCCCTGCACGATCTTGCCGTCGGCGTCGAAATACGCGCCTTCGGAACGCGGGAAGAACTGGTACCATGCGGCGAAGCTCGACTTCGGACGTTCCACGCGGAAGCGCTGCGGATTCGACGCGCTCAGGCCGTCGCGCAGCGGATTGGTTTCGTGCAGGCTTGCGATTGCGTCGGTGGTCGCCGCGGCAAGACGCGCGGTCGCGTCGAGCGACTTGTCGGCAACGGCCTTCGCCGCTTCGCGCAGCGTCTTCTTGTCGTCGGCGGTCAGCTTGGAATCGCGTGCGCCAGCCCAACGTTCCAGCAGCTGCGCGCCGGATTCCAGCGCGTTCTCCGCATCGTCGCCGACCTCGACCTTGATTTGCGCGTCGTGCAGCCAGGAAGCGTACGTATCCTCCCAGCCTTCGACCACGATGTGCCATTCGCCGAGCTGCTTCTTGACGTCGGCGTAGCCGTCTTCCCATGGCTTCAGGTCGCTGTGGTCGCCGATCTTGACCATCGCTTCCCAGCGGTCCAGGCCGGGGTTGGTGCAGATCATCGGGAAGCGGCCCTTCTCGGTGCCACGCGTGTTGCGCACGGACACGGTGGCGCCGGCCTTGGTGCGGCCTTCGATGAACACCTGCGCGGTGACCTTGAATGCCTCGCCAAGCTCCACGCGGGCCGGGTACAGGCCGTTTTCGGCGGACGGAGTGATGTCAAGAACGTTTACGCGGCCGAACTGTTCCGGGCTGGTGCGGTTGATGATAGGTGCTGGAGTTTCGCCGACGGTTCGCTTCGTTGCGGTTTTCGGCTTGGAAGTGCGCTTGGTGGTTGGTTTTTTGGTTGTCGTCTTCGCGGTTGATTTCGCGGCTGTCCTCGTTGTCTTTGTGGCCGCTGCTTTAGCTGTTGTCTTTGCTGTTGCCTTTGTGCGCGGTGTCGCGCTTGATGATGTTGCTTCATTCATATAGCCGATTATAGAGGTAGTTGTGTTCTTTTTGTGATTTCCCTTTTCGTAACGATTACGGCGATGCGGCTACAAGTGCTTTCTTCAAATACTTTTGGTAAAGCGTTTTAATACATGTTTTGCGATTATGTTCGATTATGAAGGCTACAGCGGCATGACCATACGTTGTGCGCGTCGGTTGCGTTCGATATGTATGGGGACTTTATATAAAAGGAGCGAGACGTCCTAGAAAAACAAAAAACCGGAAACCAAAAGGCTTCCGGTTTCAATTGGTAGCGGGGCATGGATTTGAACCATGGACCTCTGGGTTATGAGCCCAGCGAGCTACCGAGCTGCTCCACCCCGCGTCGGCTTGCCTTCATTGAGGCAGCTTTAACTACTTTACGGATGTTGGCTAATAAGTCAAATCGGCGTGTCGCATATTGCGCTGCTAGTGGAATCGCATATCCGATAACGCGTTATCCGTTTTTTCGTATAACGCTGCGGACCGTCGATGAAAACCGCCGAATACGCCATATCCGGGTCCGCACCATAATAGGAAACATGCCTATCAAGATTCCCAGCGGCCTTCCGGCCAGAGACATTCTCGACTCCGAGCGCATCTTCGCGCTTGAAAAGCCCGAAGCGGAGCGCCAGCGTGTGCGTCCGCTCAAGCTGGTGATTCTGAACCTCATGCCGAAGAAGATCGAGACCGAAACGCAACTGCTGCGTCTGATCTCCAAGAGCCCGCTGCAGGTCGAGGTCGACTTCATGAAGACCTCCACCCACGAGGCCACGCACGTGAGCGCCGACCATCTGGTGAAGTTCTACGAGACGCTCGATGCGTTCAAAGACAACTATTACGACGGTCTTGTGGTGACGGGAGCGCCCGTCGAGCACCTCGATTTCGAGCAGGTCGACTACTGGGACGAGTTCAAGCAGATTCTCGACTGGGCATCCACCCACGTCTTCTCCACCATGTACCTGTGCTGGGGCGCGATGGGCGCGCTCAACTATCGGTACGGCGTGCGCAAGGAGCTGCTGCCGGAGAAGCTCTTTGGAGTGTTCCCCCAGTATCTGCAGGACGAATACTGCTTCCTCACCAACGGTTTCGACGAGATCTGCCTGCAACCGCATTCCCGCCTGGCGGGGGTCAACGAGGGTGATATCGCCCATAATCCCGAGCTGCAGGTGCTCACGTGGGGTCCGAAGTCCGGCCCGGGGCTCATCGCCACGCGTGACTTCTCCGAAGTGTTCGCGCTCGGCCATTGGGAATACGGCAAGTACACGCTCGCCGAGGAATACGAGAGGGATATGAAGAAGGGCATGACCAACGTGCCGTTCCCCGAAAACTATTTCCCGCACGACGATCCGAAGCTCGAACCGCTGTTCGCCTGGCGCGCCCACGCCAACCTGCTGTGGCGCAACTGGCTCAACTGGGTCTATCAGACTACGCCTTACGATTTGAGCGAAGTACCGCAGCTGCGCGAGGAGAAGCGCCTCGGCACCGACCGTTCGATCCGGCACGAGCCCGGTTCTCCGCGTGTCGACGCGTTCACGCCGTTCTCGCACGATGGATACGGTGTCATTCGCGGCTGATTTCACGAAGATCGGCGAGTACTGACAAGTATTGGCGATTGTCCCACGATTGCCGCTTTTGCGCGGTGTCGTGGGCTTTTTGCGCGGTTTTTGTTGCCTGCTGCGACATCGTTTCATTTTCGCCGTCATATATTATGGTGCGATATGTTAAGTAAAACGTTTTATCAAGCAGTGTTGCAAACGATGTCTATTTTGGTGTGAATGGGGGTGAAATAGGCCGAATCGACAACGGCCGTGGTTGTGTCTAATAGTCCCCGCAACGTGCGAAACGCCGGTTTTCGCTATACGGTAGTAGGGGAAAGCTCCCGGTGCGGAATGTTGTCTAGCCACGGTCTGATAATCCTTTGCAGCCATTCGGGGCTGGTATGCGAACGCGTTTATGGGCGCGTTAACATAGAACCCGAAGGATGTTCTGGTTTGGTAACCGGAATGTCACATTCGACTCAGCTGTTGGGCTAGACTAACAGCTGACACAAGAGCAGGAGGCGTGAATGATTAGTGCATTGGGAGAGGGCATCATGACCATCGCCGATGGTCCAGAGATGCCGAGCATCAATGACTTCCTTCCCGATCCGTTTGTTTTTCAAGGCACGCCGTTCGCCATCAACCGCATCATCCTCGTTCGTATTCTTGCGACCGTCATCATGCTGCTGGTTCTCGGAATTACGGCAAGCCGTGCAAAGCTCATCCCTGGCCGTTGGCAGGGCGCAGTCGAATGGCTGATCGAGTTTGTCCGCGACAACATCGTCTATCAGGTGATGGGCGAGCTGCGTGGCAAGCGTTATGTGCCGATGATCACCACCGTGTTCTGCACGTTGCTGGTCTTCAATCTGTGCGGCATCATCCCGGGCTTCAACATCGCGGCAAGCGCGTCCATCACGCTGCCTCTGGTGTTCGCCATGTGGTGCTTCTGCCAGTACTGGATTGCCGGCATCCGTGAAAAGGGCCTTGGCCACTTCCTGAGGGACGAGATCTTCCCGAAGGGCGTTCCGGCCCCGATCTATATTCTGCTGTCCCCGATTCAGCTGCTTGAGCTGCTGATTATCCGCCCGTTCTCGTTGACGATCCGACTGTTCGCCAACATGGTTTCGGGCCACCTGATCCTTGCGTTGTGCCTCTCGGCCACGCAGTTCTTCCTCGTTGATGTGGTGAACAAGCTGATGATGCCGTTCGGCATCATCACCTTCGCGGCTGGCATGTTCATGTTCCTGTTCGAGGCGCTGGTCGCCTGCCTGCAGGCTTACATCTTCGCCATCCTGACCACCGCGTACATCAATATGAGCTATCCGGAGATCGACTGACCGCCGGCTTTTTAAGTGTTGCTTCTTGTCAAGCAATAACCAGAAAGGAAACAATCATGGATATCGTTACCCTCGCTGAGGTTGCCGGCAACCTGAACGTCGTTGGCTACGGCCTCGCCGCCATCGGCCCTGGCATCGGTCTGGGCATCCTGATCGGCAAGACCATCGAAGGCACCGCTCGCCAGCCTGAGCTCGGCAGCCGTCTGCAGACCCTCATGTTCCTGGGCCTGGCATTCGTCGAGGTGCTGGCACTGCTCGGCTTCGTGCTCGCCTTCATCAAGTAAGGCTTGATCCCCAAGGTAAACACCGAAGACGCAAACGAACGTGAAAGGAGGAAGACACTATGGTGACCGCAGCTAGCGAGATGGAACTGTTCCTTCCGAAAAGCTACGACATTTTCTGGTCGTTGGTCATTCTGATCATCGTCGCCGTGTTCTTCTACAAGTTCTTCCTGCCGAAGTTCCAGGCCGTGTTCGATGAGCGCGCAGCCAAGATCGAAGGCGGCATCGCCAAGGCCGAACAGGCCCAGAAGGATGCCGACGAAGCCAAGGCGAAGTACGATGCCCAGCTGAGCAACGCACGCGTCGAGGCTTCCAAGATCCGCGACGACGCTCGCGCGGAAGCATCGCACATCATCGCCGACGCACGTACCCGTGCCGAGGCTGATGCGGCGCAGATCACCGCCACCGCCCAGCGTTCCATCGAATCCCAGCAGCAGCAGGCTCTGGTGAGCCTGAAGGGTGAGGTCGGCGTGCTGGCAACGGCACTGGCCGGCAAGATCCTGGGCAGCAAGCTGGAAAGCGACGACGTGCAGTCGACGATGATCGACCAGATGATCGCCGAACTGGACAGCGACAAGAAGTGATCGAAACCTTCAAGAAAGGGAGGTGACCAATGCGAGGAGAAGCATCGCGTATCGCAGACCGCGTTTCGCGTGACTCGCTGGCCCCCAAGCTGCGTGACAGCGGCGAGGACGCATGGCGTATCGGGAACGAACTGTTCACGATCACCAACGTGCTCGACCACAACATCCAGCTTGAACGTGCCCTCACCGACCCGTCGCGCCCAGTCGAAGACAAGGTTGCGGTAGTCAAGACCCTCATTGGAGATGAAGCCCATCCGTTGACGATGGAAATCATGTCCGATCTGGTGGCCCGCCGTTGGAGCCGCGTGTCCGACATCGCCAATGCCGCCGAGGATTTCGGTGTGGATGGCATGATGTACTACGCGGACCACACGAATGCTACTCTGCAGGTCTCCATCGAGCTTGCCCAGCTGCATTCCGCACTGCTCAACCTTCCGGTCGTACGCAGCAAGCTGTATGACGCAACCGTCCCCGCCGAAGCCCGTATCAAGCTGCTGTACAGCCTGATCGGCAATGCCGACTTCAATGTGGTGACCAAGCGTCTGGCCGAGCATGCGACCTGCAATCTGCGCAATCGCCGCTATCTGCAGACCATTCAGTGGCTGATCAACAAGTTCTCCCGTCATATGGGCGAATCGATGGTCACCGTCACCACGGCAACGCCACTGAGCAAGGAGCAGGTCAAGAAGCTCGTCGCCATCTATTCGGCGAAGACCGGCCATCCGGTGCACATCAACTCGGTGGTCGATCCGACCGTCCTGGGTGGTATGCGCATCCAGGTGGGCGACGAGGTCACCGACAACACGGTGGTCGCACAGCTGCAACATCTTCAGCGCACGGTGAAGGCGACCGCCTGACGGCACGCCACACGGTGAACAAGCCTGAAACAAGACTTGACTGAATTTAAAAACAACAATAAGGAGTGATCATGGCAGAACTTACCATTGATCCCACCACGATACGCAAGGCGCTCGATGAGTTCGTCGAGTCGTACAAGCCGTCGGACACTCCGACCCAGGAAGTCGGTTATGTCGCGACCGCTGGCGACGGCATTGCGCACGTGACGGGACTGCCTGGTTGCATGGCCAATGAGCTGCTGACCTTCGAAGACGGCACGCTTGGCCTGGCGTTCAACCTTGACGCCCGCGAAATCGGCGTGGTTATCCTCGGCGATTTCACCGGTATCGAGGAAGGCCAGGAAGTGCGTCGTACCGGCGAAGTGCTCTCCGTGCCCGTCGGCGACGGCTACCTTGGCCGCGTCGTGGACCCGCTAGGCAACCCGATTGACGGTCTTGGTGAAATCAAGACCGAAGGCCGTCGTATTCTCGAGGCCCAGGCACCTGACGTTATGCATCGTCATCCGGTTGACGAGCCGCTGTCCACCGGCCTGAAGGCCATCGACGCAATGACGCCGATCGGACGTGGCCAGCGCCAGCTCATCATCGGCGACCGCCAGACCGGTAAGACCGCTATCGCAATCGATACGATCATCAACCAGAAGCGCAACTGGGAATCCGGAGACCCGAAGAAGCAGGTCCGCTGCATCTACGTGGCCGTCGGTCAGAAGGGCTCCACCATCGCATCGGTGAAGCAGTCCCTGGAAGAGGCCGGCGCTATGGAGTACACGACCATTGTGGCTTCCCCGGCTTCCGATTCCGCAGGCTTCAAGTACATCGCACCGTACACCGGTTCCGCCATCGGACAGCACTGGATGTACAACGGCAAGCACGTGCTCATCGTCTTCGACGATCTGTCGAAGCAGGCTGAGGCTTACCGCTCGATTTCCCTGCTGCTGCGTCGTCCGCCGGGGCGTGAGGCTTACCCGGGCGATGTGTTCTATCTGCACTCCCGTCTGCTCGAACGTTGCGCCAAGGTTTCCGATGACCTCGGCGGCGGCTCGATGACCGGCCTGCCGATCGTCGAGACCAAGGCGAACGATGTGTCCGCCTACATTCCGACCAACGTGATTTCCATCACCGATGGCCAGATCTTCCTGCAGTCCGACCTGTTCAACGCGAACCAGCGTCCTGCTGTGGACGTCGGCATCTCCGTGTCCCGAGTCGGTGGCGCTGCCCAGACGAAGGCCTTGAAGAAGGTCTCCGGCACGCTGAAGATCTCGCTGGCGCAGTACCGTTCGCTGGAATCCTTCGCCATGTTCGCTTCCGATCTGGATGCGGCTTCGAAGGCTCAGCTGAACCGTGGTGCCCACCTGACCGAGCTCCTGAAGCAGCCGCAGTTCTCCCCGTATTCGATGGAACAGGAAGTCGTGTCCGTGTGGGCCGGCACCCATGGCAAGATGGATGACCTGCCAATCAGCGACGTGTTGCCGTTCGAAAAGGGCATGCTGGATTATCTGGATCACAACACCGATATCCTCAAGACCATTCGCGAGACCGAAGACTTCACCGCCGACACCGAGGCTGCCCTCGACAAGGCCGTGGAAGCGTTCCGTGAGACCTTCGTGACCAGCGCGGGCAAGCCGCTGGTCGAGAAGAAGCCTGACGAGAAGCACACCACTCCGGTCGAGCAGGAAAAGATCGTCGCAGGAGAGAAGTGATTCATGGGCTCGCAACTCGCATTGAAATCTAGGATCGCCTCCACCGCGTCGCTGGAGAAAATCTTCAACGCGCAGGAGATGATCGCGTCTTCGCATATCGCCAAGGCACGTGACGTGGCCTTGAACGCGAAGCCGTATACCGATGCGATTTTCGACGCCGTGCAAGCGCTGGTGGCCCATACCCATATCGACCATCCGATCGTGAAAAAGAACGAGGACAACCCTCGCGTGGCTGTCCTCGCTCTTACCTCGGATCGTGGTATGGCAGGTCCGTACACCTCCTCGATCATCCGCGAAACGGAATCGCTGTTGGCCCGACTCGATGAGCAGGGCAAGCAGCCGGAACTGTATGTGTATGGTCGTCGCGGTGTGACGTATTACAAGTACCGCAACCGTCCGGTTGCCGGCACTTGGGAAGGCGATACCGACCAGCCCGGCGTGGAAGTCGCAGAGTCCATCTCGAAGGCACTGTTGGACGCTTATATGAAGCCGGCGGACCAAGGTGGAGTCTCCGAACTCTACATTGTGTTCACCGAGTTCGTGAATATGGTGGTTCAGAAGGTGCGTGTGCTGCGCATGCTACCCGTTGAGCTCGTGCTTCCGGAACAGCCGGAATCCGGTCCTGTGCCGGAATCCGATGCCGATGCTGCGACTCCTCTGTATGCGTTCGAGCCAAGCGTTGACGAAGTACTCGACGCGATTCTGCCGAAGTACATCCAGTCCCGTATCCATGAATGCCTGCTCACCGCAGCGGCATCCGAGACTGCAAGCCGACAGAACGCCATGCACACGGCTACAGACAACGCTCGCAGCCTGATCGATGAACTGACTCGCAAGCTCAACGCTTCGCGTCAGGCATCGATTACCCAGGAACTTACCGAAATCATCGGCAGCGCTGATGCGCTGAACAAGAAGGAAGAGTAGGAACGCATATGGCTGAGAATCAGACCACAGCGGCTCCCGAGACGGCTGCAGAGCCGACCGCTGGACGCGTTACGCGTATCCAGGGTTCGGTTATCGACGTCGAATTCCCGGTGGGCCACCTGCCCGACATTTACAATGCACTTACCGTTGAACTGGCCAACACCGGTGTCCACGAAGAGGGCGAGACCACCAAGAAGATCACCCTTGAGGTTGAACAGCATCTTGGCGATTCCACCGTGCGTACCGTCGCTCTGAAGCCGACTGACGGCCTCGTGCGTGGCGCCACCGTGTATGACACCGGCGGCCCGATCTCTGTGCCGGTTGGCGATGTCACCAAGGGCCACGTATTCGACGTGTCCGGCAACATCCTCAACAAGAAGGCCGACGAGACCGTTAAGGTTACCGAACGTTGGCCTATCCACCGTAACCCGCCGGCATTCGACCAGCTGGAGTCCAAGACCCAGATGTTCGAAACCGGTATCAAGGTCATCGATTTGCTGACCCCGTATGTGCAGGGCGGCAAGATCGGTCTGTTCGGCGGCGCAGGCGTCGGCAAGACCGTGCTGATCCAGGAAATGATTCAGCGTGTGGCTCAGAACCACGGCGGTGTGTCCGTGTTCGCAGGCGTCGGCGAGCGTACCCGTGAGGGTAACGATCTGATCGGCGAAATGGACGAAGCCGGCGTGCTCGAGAAGACCGCACTGGTCTTCGGCCAGATGGATGAGCAGCCGGGTACCCGTCTGCGCGTGCCGCTGACCGCACTGACCATGGCAGAGTACTTCCGTGACGTACAGAATCAGGACGTGCTGCTGTTCATCGATAACATCTTCCGTTTCACCCAGGCTGGTTCCGAGGTGTCCACCCTGCTCGGCCGTATGCCGTCCGCAGTGGGCTACCAGCCGAACCTGGCCGATGAGATGGGCGCGCTGCAGGAGCGAATCACTTCGACCCGTGGACACTCCATCACCTCGCTGCAGGCCATCTACGTGCCGGCCGATGATTACACCGACCCGGCTCCTGCAACGACCTTCGCCCACCTGGATGCAACCACCGAGCTGTCTCGTGACATCGCTTCGAAGGGTATCTACCCGGCAGTCGACCCGCTGAGCTCCACTTCGCGAATCCTTGATCCGCGTTACGTGGGTCAGGCGCACTACGACTGTGCAAACCGCGTCAAGGCGATTCTGCAGCGTAACAAGGAGCTGCAGGACATCATCGCCCTGATCGGTATCGATGAGCTTGGCGAAGAAGATAAGACCACTGTGAACCGCGCCCGTAAGATCGAGCAGTTCCTTGGCCAGAACTTCTACGTCGCCGAGAAGTTCACCGGCCGTCCGGGCTCCTACGTTCCGGCGGACGAGACTATCGAAGCATTCACCCGCATCTGCGACGGCGTGTATGACGACGTTCCGGAGCAGGCATTCTCCGGTATCGGCGGCATCGACGACCTCGAGAAGAAGTGGCACGACATGCAGAAGGAATACGGTGCGTGATGGCCGGATCGACTATGCAGGTGAACATCGTCGCCGCTGACCACCCTGTGTGGCACGGCACGGCGAAGTCCGTTACCATTCCCGCCTCCGAAGGCGGAATGGGCATCCTGCCCGACCACGAGCCTGTGCTGACCGTGATCAAGGAAGGAACCATCGTTGTGGTGGATCCTGAAGGCAATCGCCTCTCCTTCGAGGTGACTGACGGCTTCATCTCCTTCGATTCGAACAAGCTCACCGTCGCGGTCGAGCGTGGAACCAACGTGAAGCGCGCCGAATAAGCCGTTTCCGCTTGACGTAAGGTGGCCCGGTAATCGCAATATGTTTTTGTATTGCGATTACCGGGCCGCTTTTGTCTTTTACGTGGCTTTCCGCCGCCGCGAATACGTATGCCGTACGTACGGCGACGCGCATGGTAGGGTAGTGCCTCGTGCGAATTATTGTTGCTGACTGCTCTGCCGAATATTCCGAACGATTGAACGCCTCCCTGCCGCTCGCCAAGCGCGTGCTGCTCATCAAGGCGGACAACAGCCTGCTGATCTTCTCCGAACTCGGCTCATACAAGCCGCTCAACTGGATGTCCGCGCCATGCAGCATCAGGGACATCACCCCCGACCACGCCGATGACGACGTTGATACTGAAGTGCCGCAAAAGGTGATCCGCGCGTCGGCCGACAAATCGAACGACGTGCTGGAAGTGACGTTGCAGCGCATCTATTCGGACGAATCGTACGACCTCGGCGAGGATCCGGGCCTCATCAAGGACGGCGTCGAAGACCATCTGCAGAAGTACCTGGCCGAACAGATCGAACGCATCGGCAAAGGCGCGAAGCTCGTGCGCCGCGAATACCCGACAGCCATCGGACCGGTCGACATCATGGCGATTGACGGCAACGGCGAGCACGTGGCCATCGAAATCAAGCGCAACGGCGGCATCGACGGCGTCGAACAGCTCACCCGCTACTGTGATCTGCTCAACCGCGACCCGCTGCTGGCCCCCGTGCACGGCATCTTCGCCGCGCAGACCATCACCCCGCAGGCCCGCGTGCTCGCGCAGGACCGCGGTTTCAAATGCCTGCTTTTGGATTACGAGGAGATGAAGGGCACTGAGGACGATTCTTTACGGTTGTTCTGATTCTTTCGGTTCCAACTCTGGAAATCGCGGCAACGGAGCGTTATCTTCGTTGTTCCTCGGTCGACGTACCTTCGTACGCCTTCCCTCGGTACGCCTCGATACCGCACGCGTTGCCGCGATTTCCCCTAGGACTTGCATGCATATGAAAATAGCCTCCCGAGGGGGAGGCTATTTTGTTTTTGGAGGAACCTATCAGTCGGTTCGGCGGATCAGTAGGCGGCGAGAATGTCGACCACGAAGACCAGCGTGGAATTCGCCGGAATCTTCTCCTGATCCTTGTTTCCGTAGCCGAGGCTCGGCGGCACCACCAGCAGCACTTGGGAACCGACCGTGTGGCCTGCCAGACCCTGCTTCCAGCCCTTGATCACGCTGTCAAGCGAGAAGGCGGAGGACTGTCCGCGGTCCCACGAGGAATCGAACTGCGTGCCGTCCAGCAGCCAGCCGGTGTAGTGCGCCACCACGGACTGCGTATCCTTGACCACAGCGCCCTTGCCCTTGATGAGGTCCTGGGAAACCAGGGAATCGGAACCCTTATAGCCGTTCATGTCGATCGACGGCTTGCCGTCCTTGGCGAGCGTTACCTTCGGCAGGTCGGCCGGAACGCCCGCGACCTTCTCGCCGGTGGCCTTCTTCAGGTCCTTCGACTTGGACACCAGCGTGAGTACCATGAGATACGAGGTGCCGGAGGAATTCGAGTCGTTCACGCCGAACGCCACGGTGGAATTGAGCTTGAGGCTCTTGAAGATCTTGTAGTAGTTCTCGGTCATCTGGCTGGTATCCGAGGTGACTACGGTGGAGCAGTCGGGGGTGTTCTTCTCCCACGTGCTGGCCAGTTCGGAACCATCCTTGACGCTGATGGCGATGCCCTGCGAGCAGACGCGGTCGCCGTCCTCGATCTGGGCTCCGTCGCCCTTCTGCAGCACCACGTAGCTGTTGTCCTCAACCGTCATCGGCGTTTTGAACGAGACGGTCGGCTTCTTGCCGAGCTCGCCCTTGGCGGTCACGCCGGCGATTTGGTGCATGCCGATTTTTTCGGAAGATGAGGAAGAATCCGAGTTCG